>JBEKXR010000269.1:0-5717 GCA_049511935.1 Spirochaetia bacterium
GCGGTGTACGCGTACTTCTCGGTGTACCCGACGAGCCAACCGAAGATTCCGCGAAAGCTCTCGTCCGTGCGATCGATCCTGACGTTGATGATGTCGTCGGCCCCGAGCTTCTTCGCCTCACTGACGAGCAAGTCGTACGTGACCCGCGAACCCGTGTGGGAATTGGCGATGCCAAGAAAGCCACGCTGGGTGACCTCCTCGCTCACGACGCGTACGATTCCGACGACGGTGTAGTCTTTGATCGCGATGGTCGCGTAATCCGACCACCCGGTCCTGTTGCTCGCCAGATTGGTCGTGGCGCACGAGCTCAGGAGCGCTACGGCGAAGAGCACAGCCGCGGGCCCTGCCACCCTGAGAACATCCCTGGATTTCAATGTAACCTCCTGCGTACCAAAATGATCTGCCTCCTGTCGTCGCGGTGGTCTCGCCATGCCGCGACGGTTATTTCGACTTTCCCTCGGGCTTCCCCTCGGGGCAGTCGTCGATGCGATTGACCGAAAGCAAGGGCAAGCCCAGATCGCGCAATTTCCTGAGCAGGCCATGCAGCGCAGCCTGGTCGGCCACGGCGCAGGTCAGGAGCGTGACGCCGTCTCCTTCTCGAGAGATGGCAGGGCCTCCGAACCAGTCCGCCCATTCCTGCCCCAGCTCGCCCTTGATCCGTATGTGATACTTCATGAGGCTCTTCGCTGCGGCACCGCGCCGCCGTCAGCGCTGCGGCGATGCGATCGCTGATGGATTGAATCCCTTGACGATGAGCCAGATCGCCAGGACCATTTCCTGCAGGGCGATGGGGAAGCTCAAGAGCATCTGGGCGGTCGACAGGGAAGCGATCTGGCGGAACAGAACGAGCATGCTTGCGGCGACAACCAGGGTGATCCCGGCGAGCCCCCACAGGGAGAGCCAGCGAGGAACCAGCCGGGTCCGGAAGAACAGCGCGTAGTACAGGTACGCGCCGATGCACCAGGCAGGAAGAGCCGCCACATCGCCCACCCAGGTGCGCCCTTCCCTCAGCAGCGCGCCGAGGTTCTGGAACTGCGCCAGATCGGCTGGTCCCGCCTTGATGAACTCCCGGCTCAAGGTCGCCAGCAGGAGAATCAGAACGGCGCCGATGCCATCGAAAACCCCTTCGATGATCCTGAATCCGGCAGCGCCCAGGGCGAGGCCTTCGTTGTGCCTCCGCAGAATCGGATACATCGAAATCCCGATGCCGGCGCCGGCCCAGCCCATGATGAAGACTAGGAAGGCCCCTGCGAGGACCGTCGGTTCATTCGCGGAGATTTTCGTCAGGTAGTCCGGGGCGTCGATAGACGGTTGCGCGAACAATGACAGGATACCGGCTGCCGTCGCTGCGATGAACAAGATCCCCGTCACAATTCCCGATCGTCGATAGGTGTCCATGAAATGCCTCCTCTGATCCTTTGATAGTGCAAGTATGTCGATTCCGCATCGAGGCGCGTAGACACGAAAGTGTCATTCGGAGTGTCGTTTTCAGGGATGCGGGAGATCGGTACAGGCGGGACGGCCGCTACAGCAAGCCCAGCTCGCGGCCGCGGGCGATGGCTTCCGTGCGCCGCTTGACCTCGAGCTTCTCGAAGATTCTCCGGTTGTGGCCCTTGATCGTGTCCAGGGCGAGGAAGAGGCGCTCGCCTATCTCCTGGTTGGAGAGCCCTTCCGCGATGAGCCCGAGAACCTCGAGCTCACGCCGGCTCAATGCGGATTCGGCGATCGCGCCTTCGCGATTCTGCTTCTCCGCCGCGAAGGCTGTCTGCAGCTTGCCGACGTACGCCGGCATTATTCCTCGTGCGGCCGCCACGGAGAGGAGCCTGGCCATCGGGGCACCCTCGTCCAGAAAGAGGCGGATGAATCCCCCGCCTTCCGCAAGCTCCATAGTCTCCACGAGGACGCGCAGAGCCTCGGCTTCCCGGCCCTCTGCATGGAGAGCGAGCGCCTGGAGCGCCAGCACCTTGAGGCGCTCGTCCTGCCAGCCTCTCGCTTCCATCTGGCTGCGCAGCGGCTCGAGCTGCGCCAGGGTCGAAGAAGGCTCGTTCCGCGCCAGGAGGACCCGCGCGCGGCTCTGGGGCAGATCGAAAGTCCCGGCGAGATGAGCGGCTGCCTCCATGTTGCCCTGGCACAGGAGGATGGGTACCTGCAGCGCGGCGATCTCGGGCAGGCGATGGCGGAAGCTCGGCGTCCGCGCGGTGATCGCAAGCTCGTCGAGCCTGGCGGCCGCGGCGGCGACATATCCCCTGGCGAGCGTGACTTTGGCGAGCAGGAGTTCGCAGAGGATGAACCGGTCAATAGCGCTGTCGTACTGCCGCGCGAGCTGGAGCCCTCGTTCCCCGTGCTCCTCCGCCGCATCCAGGTCGTTCCATTCGTACAATATGCGGGCCAGGCCGAGATGCGCCTCGTTCGCGTTCGGCTGTGGATGGTCGCTGAAGGATCGAAGGGCGCGCCGGTACGTCTCCGCGGCCTGGAGGAGCTGGTTGTCCAGCTCCTGGGTCTCCCCCAGGCCGCACAGGGCCAACTGCGTGAAAAAGACGTCACGAGCGATATGACTCTGGGACTCCAGCTCGGCATAGATCTGCGCAGCGGCGGCCCGATCCCCCTGGAGGGAATGCGCGACGGCCATGGTCCACAGGGCCGTGAAACGGAAGCCAAGGTCGTCGGGGTGCAGGTGCTCGAGCGCGCGGCGCGACTGGACCATGATAGTGTCCGGCTGGTAGCGGGTGACAGCGAGGGTGGCCCTGGCGGCGGCGATTCGGCCGGTGAGGTCGTGGATCGTTTCGTCCGGCTCGGCGCACTGCAGCGCCCGCTCAGCGGCCTGGAGCGCCTCTTCGACGCCGGTGGTCCTGCCGGCGACGAGGGACATCGTGGCGGTCAGCACCCGAAGCGATGGACGTGCGTCAAGCACGGTGGTGGGCAGCGATGCCAGCAAGTCAAGGATTGCAATCACGGCGCCGCGGAAATGGATGGGCATCTCCTTGCTGTTGATCAAGCGCTCAGCGCGATCGATGTCGGCAGCGGCGGCGGCGTGGCGGAATGCCTCGATGGGCAGGCCATTCTCCTCGCACCAACGGCTGGCCCGGATGTGCAATGCGGCCGCGCCCGTCTCACCGCCGGCCTTGTTGGCCGCGAGGCTCTGCTCCAGCCGCTGCCTGAGAAGCTCGACGAAGAGGCGGTGGTAGCGATACCACCGCCGCTCGCTGTCCAGGGGCACGATGAAGAGGTTGGCGCGCTCGAGGTATTCCAGGGTCTCCTGCCCGGAGGCACCCAGGTTCGGAAGCGGGCCCGGGCCCTCCTGCATGAGGGCATCGCAGAGCGAACCGCAAAGCCTGTCGAGTATGGAGGTCCGCAGAAGGAATGCCTGGATGCCTTCGGACTGATGACGCAGGACCTCCTCGGCCAGGTAGTCCAGCACGAAGCGGTGGCTGCCGGTGAACGAATGGATGAAACCGGCGATGTCCTTCTGCCCCTGCATGGACAGCGCGGCCAATTGCAGTCCGGCGATCCAGCCTTCGGTGCGGCTCTCCAAGGCGGCGATGTCCTCCGCGGTGAGCTCCAGGCCCGTCACCCGGCCGAGGAAGTCGGCCGCCTCGTCGGGCGAAAAGCGCAGGTCGGCGGCGCGCAACTCGGTCAGCTCGCCGCGGGCGCGCAGGCGGGCGAGGGGCAGGTTCGGATCCGCGCGGCTGGCGATGACGAGCCGCATGCGCGCAGGCAGGTGCTCGAGGAGGAAGGCGAGCTGCTCATCGACCCGGGGGGAGTCGACCGCGTGGTAGTCGTCGAGCACGAGGAGGATATCCCTTGATATGCCGTCGATCTCGTTGATCAGGTCGGTGAGGATCGACTCGGCCGAAGGCGGCTGGGGCGAGTGGAGGGCGGCCATCGCGTCGGCGCCGCAGCTCGGCTCGACGCCGTGCAGCGCGGCCGCAAGGTAGAGGAGGAAGCGGGCGGGGTCGCTGTCTCCCTCGTCGAGGGAGAGCCAGGCGACGCGAAACTTCGGATCCTGCCGCGCGCGCTGGTCGATCCATGCGCTGAGCAGCGTGGACTTCCCGAAGCCGGCGGGGGCGCAGACGAGGGTGAGCGCCCGTCCTCGCCCCTAGTCCTCGCTCAAGCGCTCGATCAGGCGGGGGCGGAGGACTGCATGCGGCCGGGGCGGGGGCATGAAAAGCTTCGTGGCCAGGACGGGCGCGGACATGGCCCGAGTATACTACATGTCGGCATGTACCCTCAGAGAACGATCTGCCTGACTACCTCGCCGGGGATCCGAGCCATGTGGGGGTCCTTGTGCACCAGGATCGCTCCCGCTGCTCGAGCGGTGGCCGCGATCAAGGCATCAACGAGCGGGAGCCGCTGAGGGGTCGCCGCGCGGATGTGCCACGCGAGCTCCGCCACGGCGCGGTCCACGTCGAGACACACCGTCAGGTCTTGCAGATATGCATCCGCAGCGGCCTGGGCATCTCCTCCATCTCCCATCTCCTCGCTCAGTCGCCCCCGGAGCTCCGCCACCGTTACAGCGCAGATGCCCGGTCTGGGTCCCTTCGACGTCCAGAGCTCCTGTACGACCGCAGCTCCCGGCTCGTCGAAGAAGTGCGCAAGCAGGGCCGAGGTGTCCAGCACGTGCGTGACCGCGCTCACTTCGTTGCCCTGGTGGAATCTTCGAGACTTCTCTCGGCAACAAGCCGGTCAACCGGGCTCCCGCGCTTCTTGAGTGACCTTCTGCCCGCTCCTCGAAGCGCCTGCGCCAGGGAGGCCTGGTCCGGCAGCACCCGGACTTCCAGTACGTCGCGCCGGTCAGTGACGCGCCACTCTAGCCGCGTGCCGGGCTTGAGGCCCGCCTTTCCGACTATCTCCGCCGGAACGGTGACCTGGTTTTTTCCTGTTATTCTCGTGATCACGGAAAGATCATAGCCCTTGATTCGGGACATTTCAAGGGAAATATGTCTTCAAGGGCGAAGCGGCTCAGATTCGGCCACGCCCAGGGGGATCGCCGCGCCTCACGTCTCAGGCCAACGGTTGCCCCTGCATTTCGCGACGCTATCGATGGCTCGCATAGCGAAGCTGGCGGACCGCTTCCCGCAAGGCCCGCTGATCGGCCTCGGTCAGGGGTGGGGCGTAAGCCGCGGCGACGTTAGCCTCGACCTGGGCCACGCTGCTGGCCCCGGCCGCCACGGCGGTGACGGCGGGATGGCTCAGCACGAATCGAATGGCAGTTTGGGCCATACCCTTGTCTGACCCGGAGATCGCCCGAAGGACATCCTGGGCTGCTTCTACCTCAAACGCTCCCAGTTCCAGGTACTCCGCGGCGGGCTTCCCTGCCGGAGGCTTTCCTGCCAGGAAACCGCCGGCGACCGCCCCGCGTACCAGGACGCCGAACCCGGCCCGCCTGGCGGTTTCCAGGATCTCCTCCTCGGGCCTGCGGTCCAGCAGGCTGTACTGGACCATTTCCGACGACAGCCCGGCCGCCCCGCTCTCGGCCATGGCCGCGTAGCGGCGCACCACGTTCGGCCGGATGGAAGAGATTCCCCAAGCGCGGATGGTGCCCTTCTGCAAAAGGCGCTCGAACGCCCGCACCGTTTCCTCTGCCGGGTCGTCGATCGTCCCTCCGTGAAGCTGGTAGAGGTCGATGTAGTCTGTCTTGAGCCTGCGCAGGCTCTCACGAACCGCCTGCAGGATGTACTTCTCCGTCGGGTCCCAGTCCCACCCCGAGCCGTCAGGAC
>JBEKXR010000270.1:0-5712 GCA_049511935.1 Spirochaetia bacterium
TCGACAAGATGGAGGAGGCGCCGCCGGGGAACTTGCGAATCCAGTGGCCGCCTTGAATGCCACGGAGTACCGTGGTCACGGTACACCGTGACATTCGTGGCCGCCTTGACTCCACTTTTCTCTTCATGGTACCATTGCGAAAACTTCATCAGGAGAAGGGGAACCATGTCAGGCCATAGCAAATGGCACACAATCAAGCATAAGAAGGGCGTTGCAGACGCGAAGCGGGGCCAGATGTTCACGAAGCTGATCAAAGAGCTCAGCATCACTGCGCGGCAGGGCGGCGGGGACCCCGACATGAACCCCCGCTTGAGGACGGTGATCCTCAAAGCGAAGGCCGCCAACATGCCCAAGGACAACATCGACCGCGCCATCAAGAAGGGCACGGGTGAGCTGGAAGGCGTGAGCTACGAGGAAATCCTTTACGAGGCGTACGGTCCGGGCGGAGTGGCCCTCCTCATCGACATCCTCACCGACAACAAGAACAGGGCCGCCGCGGAGATCAGGAACCTCCTGAACAAGGGAGGGGGAAACCTCGGCGCCGCGGGGAGCGTTGCCTACCAGTTCAAGAGGAAGGGTCTCATCAACTATGATGCCTCGAAGTACAAGGAAGACGACATCCTCGCCGTGGCCATCGACGCGGGCGCCGAAGACGTGAGCAGCGACGAGGATTCGATCGAGGTGACGACGAGTCCCGAAGACTTCGAGAAGGTCGTCAAGGCGATGGAGGCCAAGGGTTTCGAGCACTCGATGGCGGAAATCGCGCGGGTCGCCGACCAGACCGTCACCCTGGACAAGGACAAGACCGAAAAGGCCCTCCGGCTCGTCGAGCACCTGGAGGATCATGAGGACGTGCAGAGCGTCGCGACGAACCTGGAGATCCCGGCCGGTTTTGTCATGAGTGAATGAGGACGGTGATCGGGATCGATCCCGGACTCGCCGCCACCGGGTGGGGAGTCGTTCGGTTCGACGGTTCGCGATTCACCCACGTGGGGCATGGCGTCGTGACGACCAATCCCGGAACCCCCCTCTCTCATCGGCTGCTAAAGATCTATGAGGAAATCAGGAAGGTCCTCACCGCCCACCGTCCCTCGGAGGCGGGCGTCGAGGACCTCTTCTTTTCGCAAAACGCAACCAGCGCAATGCAGGTCGCGCAGGCTCGCGGAGTGGTCATGCTCGCCCTCGCGCAGAGCAGGATAGAAGTGGGCACGTACTCTCCCCAGCAGGTGAAGCAGGCGGTCATCGGCAGGGGAAAGGCGGCCAAGGAGCAGGTCCAGCGCCTGGTGGGCGTCGTCCTCGGCCTGGAGGAACTTCCCGGCCCTGACCACGCGGCAGACGCCCTGGCGGTCGCGATCTGCCACGCCAACAGGTCACACGTGCATGTTCAATAGCCTCACCGGGGAGATTACCTTCAAGGGCGACGAACGGCTGTGCGTGCAGACCGCGGGAGTGGAGTGGGACCTCACGGCCTCCCGCCGGGCACTCGACCGTCTGCCGCCGGTCGGACAGGTTGCCCGGATCTACACACATCTCGTGCACAGAGAAGACGCCATGCGTCTCTACGGATTCTCCGACCAGGCCGAGCGCGCCCTGTTCCTCGATCTGCAGAAGGTGGAAGGAGTCGGGCCGCGGGGCGCTCTGAAAATGCTCTCGGGGGTGGACCGCGAGCAGTTCTCTCAGGCGCTGGACCGCGACGACGTCGATGCCCTCTCCGCAGTGCCAGGCGTGGGCCGCAAGACCGCGCAGAAGATCATTCTCACCTTGAAGGGCAAGCTGACCCCGATCGGCGAAACGCAACCCAGGTCCGCGGAGGACGACATCGCTACCGCGCTGGTGGGCATGGGATTCGACAGGAAAACTGCCAAAGCGGCGGTCGCGTCCGCGCAGAAAACACTCGCAGGCCGCGATCTGAAGGGCGAAGAGCTCGAGCGTGAGCTATTCAAGCAGGCCCTTTCGATTGCCGGCGGTGAGGGCGCATGAAGGACCGGTCGAAAGAGCCCGCGCACCGGGTGCCTGACCCGGACTTCAATGACTCGGAAGACCGTGAGGAGGTGACTCTCCGTCCGCGCCTGCTCTCGGAGTTCATCGGCCAGGTGAAGCAGAAGGAGAATCTGGCCGTGTACATCGAGGCCGCCAAGCAGCGCGGGGAGCATCTGGATCACGTGTTCCTTTCCGGGCCTCCGGGCCTCGGCAAGACGACGCTCGCGGCAATCGTCGCCAACGAGCTGGGCGTGCAGTTCCGCGCCACTTCCGCACCGGCCCTCGAGAAGCCGGGAGACCTCGCCGCCATCCTCACGAGCATCGGGGAGCGCAACATCTTCTTCATCGATGAGATACACCGCTTGAAACCCGTCGTGGAGGAGATGCTCTATTCCGCCATGGAGGACTTCGAGATCGACGTGGTGATCGGGCAGGGGCCAGGGGCGCGCACGATCAAGATACCCCTCCCGCCGTTCACCCTGGTCGGGGCGACGACAAAGACGGGACTCGTTTCGAGCCCCCTCTACTCCCGGTTCGGCATTCCGATGCGTCTCGATTTCTACGAGCCCGAGGACATCCGGGCCATCGTTTTCCGTTCGGCCGGCATCCTCGGCGTGACGCTCGATGAACGTGCGGCGCAGATGCTTGCACACTGCTCGCGCGGCACGCCCCGCATTGCCAACCGCATCCTGCGCCGCATGAGGGACTTCGCGCAGGTCTGGGGGAAGGGCGTGATCGACCTCCCGATCGTCACCCGTGGTCTGGAATCGCTGGAGATAGATTCGCGCGGCCTGGACAAGCTGGACCGCGAAATCCTGCGCACCCTCGTGGAGAAGTACGGCGGCGGCCCGGTAGGTTCGGAGACCATCGCGATTTCGATCGGAGAGTCCGTTGACACCCTGGAAGACGTCTACGAGCCCTTCCTGATACAGATCGGGTTTCTCAAGCGCACTCCCCGGGGGCGCGTTGCCACCAGCGGCGCGTGGGAGCACCTCGGGGTCAAGCGGACAGGTAGTGAAGACCAGTCAGCTCTCTTTTGACCTCCCCGAAAACCAGATCGCCCAATCGCCCCTGGCGGAACGGGATGCAGCACGGCTCCTCGTCCTGAACAGGAGCACGGGGAAAGTCTTTCATTCCGAAGTGAAAGAGCTTGTGCGATGGATTGAGCCGGGAACGCTCCTCGTTCTCAACGACACTCGTGTCCGAAAGGCCCGGCTCTTTGGCACGCGTCCCGGCGGCGGAACGACGGAGTTCATCCTTCTCGCGCGAGAAGGACTCAACCGCTGGGAGGCAATCGCCGGCAGGGCGGGCAGGCTCAAGCGGGGAGCGGTTATCGGGTTCCCCGAAAAAGTGACCGGCATCATCGAGGTATCTGAAGGAGAAAGCCTGTTTCTCCGCTTCGATCCACCAATAGATGAAGCGTGGCTGGAGCGCAACGGCCATGTTCCTCTCCCCCCTTACATCAGGCGGCCCGATCTGCCGGCGGACGAGGAGCGCTACCAGACAGTCTATGCGAGGGCCCTCGGGTCCGCTGCGGCGCCGACGGCGGGGCTGCATTTCACCGCCCGGCTGCTCGAGGAGCTGCGGGCACGCGGTGCCGGAATTGCATGGGTGACCCTCCACGTGGGGCTGGGGACCTTTCAGCCGATCAGGACGGAAAACATCGAAGACCACCGGATGCACGAGGAATTGTACGAGGTCCCCGCGGCCACGAAAGCACTGGTCGATGCGGCCGCGAGGGATGGCCGGCCAGTGCTGGCTGTTGGAACGACCGTCGTGAGAACATTGGAGTCGGCCTGGGGAAAGGAAGGCCTCCGGGAAGGGGAGGGCCGCACCCGGATCTACATCACCCCCGGGTACGAGTTCAAGGTCGTGCGCCGGATGTTCACGAACTTTCATACACCCGGATCCAGCCTGCTGGTGCTGGTGAGCGCGTTCGCGGGAACAAAGAGAATCCTCGACGTCTACGGCGAGGCTGTCCGCCAGGGATACAGATTCTTCAGTTATGGTGATGCAATGCTCATTGAATAGTGCCGCCCTTCGGGCGGCGTGCCTCGCAGTGCCGCCCATCTACCGCATGGGCTCGTTCACAACCTTCAGGCACGATCCTACATGCCGCCCTTCGGGCGGCGTGCCTAGTAGGTAGACTTGTCCATCTTCTGGAAGTCGGACCGCACCTTCGCCAGACGGGCAACCTGGGCGTCGATCGTGTCCTGGTAGTTCAAGTCACCGGTTTCGATCCGGAAGTTTTCGTCCTCCCACTCTTCAATCGCGTCCAGGTGGATGTCGCGCATCGCCCACGCCCTTGCCGACCATTCCTTTGCCTTTGTCCAGTAGCCGTACGCGACCTTGTAGACCTGTTCCGCCGTGTTGAGGCTTTCCAGGTTCTGCCTCTTCCAAGGATAGTTGTAGAAGTACGCGACCATCTTGTCGTACTTGTTGCCCAGGGTGAGATAGCTCGCGATGAGCTTCAGGTTCACATGCATCTCAAAGAGGTAGCGGTAGCGCTCCCATTCCGTCTTGTCCTTGATCGGCGCCAGGGCGTACAGAGGGTTGGCGAAATCCGCCTTCAATGCCGTTTCAAGATAGTAGATGTCCTCCATGGTGTCGTCGGGGTAGTGATACAGGTGTTCGTGGTAGAGCTTGTAGTATTCCTCTGCGTAGAGGATCCGCCACGCGGAGGCGCTCAGCGTGGGAATCAGCAGCAGGAGCGGGATGAGCCAGAGCTTCCTCACACCTCGCTTATCGGCATTCCCGCGAGTATTTTCCATATCTCGCCGTGGATCAGGCCTGCCGGACGGTCTCCGTCGACGAGCGATACCTGCATGCCGGCGCCCGTGTATTGTTCGATGGCGCGGAGATACGCGTCCCTCACCCGACTCTGGAACGCGGCGCCGTCGTAGAGCTCGATCTTCCGGCGCTCGGCAAGGCGCTCCTGGCAGACCTCGATCGGCGTGTCCAGGAAAACAAGGCACTGGGGCAGGGGGAAACCCGAGTTCAGCCCAAGAACGTACTCATAGCCGCACTCGAGCCCTTGGTACGCGAGGCTGGAGAACAGGTAGCGGTCGCTGATGACGAGCTCGCCCTTGCGCGTGCGCGCTTCGATACCGGTCTGCGGTTCGTGCACGTGCTCGCTCCTGTCCGCTGCGTAGAGCAGGGCGACGGTGCGCGGATGAGCCCGGATGTCCCGGGCGAGGATTGCCCGGAGCATCTTCCCGATCGCGCCGTCCGTTGGCTCCCACGTGGCCCAGTGCGGCCTCCCGTCACGAGCCAGCCTCTCGGTGAGGAGGCGAAGCTGAGTGGTCGTTCCGGCACCGTCCAGGCCTTCCAGGACCACGAACCTTTGAAGTATAGTGGGGATCACTGACGAAGATTCTAATGAGAACTGCCCGGCGTGTCATCGTGTGCCTCATGGTCTTTTCCACAGCGGGCTGTCTCCACGCACAGCAATCGACGGCGCCCTCGGAGGGATCGGTGGACACCGACGTGACAATAGTGGGGAGGGACGACGCGGTCATCCCCATTCCCGAACCAGAGGGCGTCGACGACGAGCTCGTGCTGCCGCCGCTTGAGCCTTACCAGCCGGATTCCCCTCTAGTTCCTCCCGTGCTGCCCCCGGCAGGGGACATGACGGACGCCTTGCCAGAACCACCATGACCTCATCATCACGCAGGGCTCTTCCATGGCTGCTCTCGATTGGTGCCCATGTGGCGGTTCTCCTGGCAGTGGGTC
>JBEKXR010000271.1:0-5712 GCA_049511935.1 Spirochaetia bacterium
TCGATCGTGACAGGGCTGGGATGTCAAACGCGATAGCGCTATTTTCGCGAAACTGCCGCATGTGTACGCGCAAAAATCGTCCATGGTTCGGTAGGTGAGAGCTACACAGAAGCGCCAGTTTTCTGGTAGTTTCCTAATCCTTGCAAAGCAAGGACCTATCTTGCCCGGAAGAGGACTTGAACCTCCATGCCCTTGCGAGCACTAGACCCTGAAGGTGGCGGGCATCTTCGCGCGTATGTGTCTCACCGTGTCTTTCTGCGTTTATTTGTAGATCCGGAAGGTAACTGAGTCAACCGCACCGTGCAGGTCAGTGTCGCTCAATGCCGTTAGGTGTTTGCTCTCAGTGTCACACTCAGAGTCACAGTAATCACACGTTGACTGGCGCCTGCGGCGACTCTCAGGGGACACCGCGACTTGGCCATACGCGGCTCGATACGGAGAACCACACCCCGGTCGAGCATGCCGGGCCGAAACGCGGGATCCGGGTCGCCGAGTTGTCATGAAGCCGGAAGCCGGCGGCAGCGCCCCCGGGGACAGCCGGCATCGCGGGCGCGGCGTACGGTCGGCTGGGTGGCGGCCACGTGTGGAGCCTTCGCTTCATGCGGAAGCTCGGACACCTCGTTGAGAAAGTCCGGCGCGCGATCACGGAGCCGCGTGGTTTCCCACAACCATCGAGGGAGAGCGCAAGGCAGGGGCAAAGCTGACGTTCGTCCTTCCTCCCGTGATCAAGCTTGCGCCGTTCGAAGGCCGAATGCTCGTCCGGAGCACCGAGAAGGTCAGCGAGTTCGAAGGGGGGAGGACGTTATCCGCGTCGAGTCGGAATGAAGTGGAATCTTCGGGGCGCGCTATTGCGCCTCGGTCCCCGGCAACTCACATTCCATTTTCGCAATGAGAATTGCAGATCGGCGTCGTCCAGACGGTCGAAACCGTTTTGGGAGAGAAGCACCTTGAGGGCAGGATCAAGCAAGGCCCTACGAGAGAAAGGAAACGTCGATTGCCCGACTAAGAGCGAACCAGTTCCGTCTGAGGAGTTGTTCGGTTGACTTGCCCTTCGGCCGCCGTGTGATCACACTGGAACCATGAAAGCGCCCCGCCTCCAATCCGTGATCCAGCGAATGCTGTTCGCCGCCGAGCGGTACCGGGAACACGAGCTTGCAAATCACGCAGCCGCCGGCGCGTATGGGTTCCTGCTCTCTGTCGCACCGGCGATACTCCTCGCCCTCAGCTTGACGTCGACGCTCTTTGGCGGCAATCCCAGGGTCGTTGCGGAGATCAACCGGCTGGTCGCACGATTTCTCGGACCACTCAGCAGCTCGGTCACTTCAGGTGCTTACTTCGGCCACCGGCTGAGCTTTCTGGCAGCCGCAATCGGCCTGGTGAGCCTGGCATGGGCGGCGAGACTTTTCGCCGTCACCGTGCAGCGCGGCATCCGCATCGTCTGGGCTGCGACCGGGAAGAAGACCCTGGTGCAGGAAAACGCAATGAGCTTTCTCATCGAGCTGGTCACTCTCATCGCAATGGTCGCGCTGATCGCAGCCGGCGAAGGCGCACGTATTGCCGCACGCGCGGTCAGAGGTGTCGCCGGCGTTGGCGCGGCGCGGGCAATCGTGGAGATCGAACGAGTGGCGCCCGCCGTAGCACTCTTCGTCTTCACCGGCTGGAGCTACGTGGCCATACCGGCGAAGCGACCGAATCCGAAGGCGGCGTGGGGATCGGCAGCGCTCTGTTTCGTGTTCCTTCTGGTTGTGACAGAGGTGTTCAGACTGTTCATCAGCGCGGCGCGATACGAGCTTCTGTACGGAGTGCTCGGAAATCTCATTCTTCTTCTTGTCAACGTCTTCGCGTTCTTCAGCCTGTATTTCTATTTCGCCGAACTCGTCTACGTCGCGGACCAGTTCGACGCCCTTCTTTTCGGCCGCTTCCATAGACTTGCCCGGACCAAGCGCGCGGGTGGCGAGGTGCCGAGACTCGAGCGTGCCCTTTTCATGGAGCCGGCTCGGCTCCTGCACTCCTATGGACGCACTCTCCGAAAGGGCGAAGTGCTTTTCTCGGCGGGGGATCGGGAGAGAAGTGCCTACTTCGTTTACTACGGAAAAATCGGGATCTATATTCCGTCTTCCGGCCTCGAGAGCTCCATCGCGTCGATGGGTCCGGGCGAGGTCTTCGGCGAGATGGCGTACATCCTCGGGGAAGACCGCACTGCGACGGCTCGGGCCGAGGAGGAGTCAGCGGTTCTCGAGTTGCCGCCCTCCATTTTCGAGCAGTATCTCGCCTCGCATCCCGATGCAGCCCGCCACCTCATCGGCTCGTTGTCCGAACGGCTCAGGAACACCGACGTACGCATTCACGGTGAAACGAAGGTTGCCGGCGTTGACGATATCACCGGGAAAAAGGAAACCGCGCCATAGCGTCGATTCTTTACGAGAGAAAGGAAAAGTCAGTTGCCCGGAAGAGGACTTGAACCTCCATGCCCTTGCGAGCACTAGACCCTGAATGTAATACAGACCTTTTTACCGTTTTCGACCACTTCATCCTGATTGAGAAATATATAGGCTTTTGCAGGCTTTTTGTCAATACTGCTTGATACTGCCTTGTACGGGTTTTTCATTCGTAGAGGTACCCATAGACGTACCCGGAGAATCCGGCTCGTTTCCCCTGCGTTTTTGCCGTTTCGTCGTCGTTTGGAGGTACCCGGTGGCAAACCCCGAGAAGGGCGTCTGTCTTGAAAGCCTTGCCGGGTAGGCTGCACGCGAAGAGCCTCTGCCGCATGATTCAACGTCCTTTTCAGGGATTGCCCTCAGACGCGCGTGGCGGGCCGTAGACGAATCGGACGTGGATACGACAGACGGTCCCTCCGCGTTGAATCTGCCTGGCAAGGCTGCAAGGGAGGGGGCGTCATCAAGAAAAAAAGTTGTTGACATTAGAGCAAGTCGGTTTATACTTGTGAATAGCAAACCCACCTAGCCTCTGCGAAAGCATGCTCACTTTGGTGGGTCTTTTTTTTCTACAGGGGGGCGTTCACGGAATACTCAAAACCTCCTCTCACATTTGAAGCGCAAGCAGGCCTCCTCCTTTCGCGCGGTCTCCTTGCAGACCGTGACCGATTGATCTCGCTCCTCGCTCATTTGAACTACTATCGACTAAGCGCATATCTATTCCCGTACCGAAGAAATGATGGCACCGAACAATACAAGCCAAGCACTAACCTAGATTCTATTCTTGAAATCTATAGATTTGACGAGGAGCTGAGGAATACGCTCGTTGCTGGCCTTGAGAGGATTGAGGTGTCCTTTAGAACGAATGTTGCTTACCATTTCAGCCATGCTTGCGGACCCTTTGGATATGTTGACCGAAAGAACCTACCAGACTTGAACGATCATACAAAACTCCTCTATCGAATGCAGGAGGAGAAAGATAAGACTAGCGAAGCCTTCAAAGATCACTTCGTCGAGAAATACGGCGATAAGCATGAATATCTACCTTTATGGATGGCGGTCGAATTGATGAGCTTCGGTACTCTCCACCACTTGCTTAGAGGCATTGATCATAAGATTCGACAAGCCATTGCTAGTGAATACGGCATCGATCAGGTTGTGCTCCAATCATGGTTCTTGTCCCTGAATACTCTACGTAACTTGTGCGCGCATCACTCTCGAATCTGGAATCGTACGTTCGGCGTTAAACCGAGGATTCCCTATAAAAATGATCTCTGGACCAAACCGGTCTTGATTACCAACGATCACATATTTGGATTGGCTTCCGTGCTAGCCTATCTCGGCGACCAAATCGAAAATTCGAAGGATTGGAAAGGTCGATTTTTGGCCCTTATCAATCGATGCAATGAAACGATTCCCCTCTTTAACATGGGCTTTCCCTCTGGATGGGAAAACAGTGGAATCTGGAAGTAGAAAAACGCCGGAGCCCCGAGGAAGCCTGCTGACGGAGTGTCGTCCCCTGGCTCAGGCTAGTTTCCGGGATTTCGCAACGATGTATGCTTAAAAGTATTCCGAACTCGCTTGGATTTGGCGAGATAAAGCCACCAGATCGTGAAGGAAATTGCTGCGCCGAAAAACTCTGTAACCCCGGTCGTGATCGCCGTGTCTGACGTTTCGGTACTGGCGGCGAAAATAACCACTGATACGATCGCCAACGCCAATGACACAATCAAGAAGATTTTTGCCTGCCTTACAGCGTCAGGCTTCAGCATCCAAAGCCGTATGCCTGTGACGAGACTATAGGCCGCTAGACCAAAGAAAACGATCACGTCAAGCATGACCACCGTGGGGTCTGACTTGTCCTGTATGGCAACCATGAACTGACCGATGGTGGTGAGAGGCGTGAGGATAGTGAGGGCAAAGCAAAAATAGCTTAGCCACCCGCCGACACCGGTCGGCCCAATTGAGGCGCCGGTTGTTAAGACCGGTTCGAACGCCTTGGACGGAGGCTCGATTATCGGTGCTGGGGGAGGCTGAATAGTCTCATGCAGAGTAGGGGAGCTTGTAGGCTGCGTGGTCTCATGCGGCGCAGGAGGGCTTGCCGGCCGAGCAGTTTCATGCAGAAGCGGAACTTCTCGCAACTTGCTTCCACAACGGTTACAGAAAGTAGCCTCGTCTGGATTTTGCAAACTGCACTTCCAGCAGTACATAACGGGCCTCCTGGACGAACTTTTTCCTCTTCAACTTCGGGGACTATCTCCTACCCTTGCGTTCGCTGTCAAGCCATGATTTACAGGCCCTCTTGTACTTCGCGCCGTCCCGATGCTGTACTGCCCGAAGGCTCCCGTTGTTATCAGGATCAGGACCACGAGCACAAGTAGTCTTTTCATCCACGTCCCCTATGTCTTGAACTTCACTTGCGCAAGGACGCGGATATACGTCTTGTTCGGACTTGCATTAGCTTCTTTGCCCTGAGCGCCATTTCCCCAATTTTGTAGGAACGCCCCAAACGAAGAAGACCCGCTCGCTTTATCAACCGTTTGGCTATTCACGCTCACGATCTCATATCCCGTGAATCCCTTCTCCTTGATATAGTTGGCGAAGTATTCACCGATTCGTTGCCCCGCCATGTTTCCGTCATAGTCGTTTGGGGGGAAGAGAAACTCAAAGGTACTTGAGCCATCGCTGTTCTCGACAATTCGGCTCGGCTTCGCCCCGTCGTAGATTGACGAGACGGTCATGCATCCCGCCAGAAGTGCACCGGCAAACAGAACTACCAGGATCTTTTTCATACCCTACCGCCTTCAGTTTGAACTTTCAGGCACCAGTCTATCATACCCGCATCCCGCAGGCACCGTCAGAAGGCTCCGGAAATGGGGGCGAACCCGGAAGAGATGCCGGGGGAAACCGTGCGAGGCGCGCGGAGGAGCCTCGGAGCTCTTCTGCCTGCTTCTCCCTGCTCTGAGGTAGGCACGGTTCTCCTCAGAGCAGGGGAGAGCGGGGGAATCTGTGCATACAATGCGATCTCGATACGTTATGCACCTTCTCCGGCGCCAGGGCTCGGCCGCTCAATTCCTCGCCCCCGGGTGGAAGTACCCTTGCCGCAGCATCATGTCGCGGAGGAGGCGGTTGAGCCGTTTGATCTCGAGCTCCGGCGGGTACGGCGGGCAGATCCGCGCCTTCTGTAGCACGCGGGCGAGGGAAACGTCAGCCACAGGAATGGCCTCGAAGGTAGAGGCGGTCACGGCTTCGCCTCCGGGGGTTCGTCGGCTTCGAA
>JBEKXR010000272.1:0-5712 GCA_049511935.1 Spirochaetia bacterium
ATGAGTGCTCGCTGGTGGGACAGGGTGAGGAGGGTGCGGCGCACCTCGTGAAGAAGCAGCATCCGCTCACCGTGATTCGAAATGCGTCGTCTCTCTCTGCCGTGTCAGGACGGCGTGTTGGTTCCCTGATCTTTCTGCGGTGCTTCAGGCCCGTCGGCATCCTCCGGCGCGGGATCGGCAGGCGCCTGTTCCACGGGCAACCCATCCAGACCAAACTGTACCGTGGGAATGGCTGCTAATGTATCGCCTTCCGGGGCATCAGGATCACCCTTCTTGTTGAATCGGCGCTGCCTTTTTTCTTCCTGCTTCTTCAGCCGGGCCAGCTCCTTGCGGCGCTTCTCGCTCTGATACGGAGATCTGCCCATGAGGTACTCCTCTCTCCGCGCCACGTTTCGCGGTCTCGTGACGCCTCGCAACGGTCTGAACGGAAAGGGCGGAGGCGAAAAAGGGAGGCCCGGCCCGGACGCGTGTCCTGACCGGCGCCTCCCTTGTCCGAACGGGCCTTTCGCCTAGTAGTAGCGGCTTCGGCTTCCGCCGCTCCTGTTGCTGTCGCGCGGTTTGTCGTTGGCCTCGTTGACCTTCAGCTGGCGGCCGTCCAGTTCCCTGCCGTTCAGCGCGGTCATAGCCGCGCGGGCGGCGTCCTCGGACGCCATTTCCACGAAACCGAAGCCCTTGGCGCGCCCGGTGTAGCGGTCGGTGATGACGTTGACGGACACCACTTCGCCGTACTGGGCGAAGAGCTGCCGAAGCGTATCTTCGCTCGTGTTATAGTTCATGTTGCCGACATAGATTTTCTTTGCCATGTCGATCCCCCTTCTCGAGCGGGGTCCCCCCCGCCGTGCCAGATGTGAACAGAACCTGTCGACGACAGGCTCACGACGCTCCTGTGGACAGGGCGTGCGGCATGTCTGGGCGATGGCAGCGGTTCGTCGAAATGGGGGAAAAAGAATGGATTCGAAGGGAAAGGATTACTTTATGGGGCAGTAATTCGATCACTCGAGCTTCTTCCAGATTCACCCCTGGGCGGCATACATCGCATCAGATGCAATCCCGCGTCTGCCAGAACATCACTCCGCGCGCCAGTACTCGGGAACGCGGTATTCCTGCGCCAGTCAGTCCTGTTTCAACGAAACCATCCCAAGAGCGACCGGAATACGGTAAAAATCATATAGGAAACCGGGGAGGGAGTCAAGACAAAGATAGGCGGATTCCTTGACACCCTCCGGGGCGCCGGATAGCATGAAAGCGGCATTTCCATGGGTGAAATGAGATTCCTCCTTGCCATATTCGCCGTCATCGAGCACCTGAACAAGTCGGAGCTCACCACGACGAGCAAAAAGCTGATTATCGCCTACGTCAACGAGGCAACGGGTCTCTCTTTCATGGAGAAGGCACGAACCGCTGTACGTCGCTATACCCAGTTGGTCCTCCCTTCCTTGGAGAGCATCAGGGAGAAGTCTCGGACCGTGGAGCTCGATTCTCTCGACCATCTTGTCCTGAAGCTCGAGTACGAGGCTTCCCGGCTGCAGAAGCAGCCCTCGTGAATACCGCGGAAGCCGTTACTGAACATGGGGCCGGCCGCAGCAGGACCAACACTGCGCGTTGTCTCCTGTCTCGATATCCTCTATCTTCTGCCCTGTGAAGGATCCCCGCGACGTGCGGGACTACGAAGGGCAGCTCGTCCAGGGGACCGAACCGGTGACGCGTCTTCCTTTCGGAGTGAGCAGCTACTACGCCGGCCTTGCTCGCACCGAGGATCCCCGGTCCGATCCCATCGCCGCCCAGTACATTCCCACGGAGAAAGAGCTGTCGAGTCTCCCCTACGAGTCGACCGACCCGATCGGAGACACCCGCTTCCTGGTGACCGAGCGCCTCGTGCGCCACTACCATGACCGGGCACTTCTCCTCGTGAGCGATCGATGCGCCACGTACTGCAGGTTCTGCTTCCGCCGACATTTCACGGGGCACGGCGGAGGGCATATTTCGGCGGAGCAGCTCGACGAGGCCTGCGCGTATCTTTCCCGCACGCGCTCCGTCAGGGAGATCCTGCTGTCCGGGGGAGATCCCCTGATGCTCTCGGACAAAGACCTCGAGCAGGTGATGAGCAGGCTCAAGCAGGTGGATCCCGACTTCATCCTCCGAGTCTGCACGCGCATGCCCGTGGTTCTTCCGTCCCGCGTGACCGAGGATCTTGCGCGGATGCTGGGGAGCTTCGGATCGGTGTGGGTCGTGGTCCACGCCAATCATCCACGGGAGCTCACGGATGAGTTCCGACGCGGGATGCGGCTCCTGCTGCGTGCCGGCGTGCCGGCCCTCAACCAGTCGGTGCTCCTTCAGGGAGTCAACGACGACGCGGATGTCCTCGAGCAGCTCTTCCGCGGGCTCGTGCGATCCGGCGTGAAACCCTACTACCTCTTCCAGGGAGACCTTGCATCGGGGACGGCCCACTTCCGGGTTCCTCTGGAACGCGGTATCGAGCTGATGGGGGAGCTCCGGGCGAGACTCTCAGGACTGGCTCTTCCGACCTATGCGGTGGATCTGCCGGGCGGAGGGAAGGTGCCCGTCGAATCAGCGCTCCTCCGCATGGAGCAGGATGCATACGTGTTCCGCGGCCCGGACAGCGCGGAGTACCGCTATCCCCGTGAAGGCGGGCGGCCGCCTCACTGATCCGTGCCCCAGATCACGACCGGCGCCTGGCCGGCCTCGGCGGCACGCTGGGGTCTGCTGCCTCCGGCAGCGGGGGCCAGGCCTGCGAACCGCGCGGCCATGTCAGGGGCGGATTTCTGCACCTTCGCGAAATACACTGCGGTGTTCGCCGCATCTCCCTTGTTCGAGTAAATACGTGCGGCCAGCAGGTTGAGAAGAGCGGAGTCGGCGTTGCGGGCCAGGCCTTGCTTGACCGCCACCAGGGCCCCGTCGTCATCGTTCGAAAGGAGCCGGACATTCGCCAGGTTCACGTACGGTGAGACAAGGGTCGGATCCTCCGTGATGGCCTTGCGGAAGGCTGTCTCTGCCTCCTTCAGCTTCCCGAACAACGCATGGAGGATGCCCTGCTGAACCCGCACCTTCACGGCCGGGCGGCCGGAGAGAGTGGCAAGGGTCGTATCCAGGCTCTTCAACCGCGCGGTGTACAAGGCGTCTGTCAGCCCCGTGAGGGAGGTGGAATACGCGGCGTCCACCCGGGAAGCCGCGGGCTCCGCGACCGTGAGCGATTCCTTGGGCAGGGGAAGCGCGGGGAAGGAGTCCCGCATCTCGGACACGGGGATGAACTCGAACGGGCCGGCGGAGGAGTACTTCCTGACGAGCTCCGACGCGGAAGCCCAGGCAGCCATGAAGCCCTGGGACAGGATCGTCGTCTCGACGGGAATCCAGACCTTGCCGTTCTTCGTGAGGACTTCCAGCCCGCCGCCGCGCAAGTACGGGGCGTTCTCCGCCGGCTCGTCCGTGTCGAATGCGGCAAAGATGTGCCCCGGCGTGGTGAGCGCCGCGGTGCGGATCCCGACGGATTCCAGCAGCGAGCAGAGCAGGGCCGTCGTGTCGCTGCAGTCCCCCGTGCGGTTGTACAGGGTGATACGGGGAAAGTGAACGGTGTCGATGATTTCGGCCTTTCCCAAAGCTTTGGAAAAGGGGGCGTCCAGATTCTGCACGTAGGTGATGCCATACGCGCCGAGCGAGTCGCAGATCCTGATCGCCTGCATCATGGTCCGGGAGAACCGCAAACTGCCTGCCGAAGTCCCCGCGCCGCTGAGCGTGCGGGCTGCGAATCCGCTCACCGTTGCCTCGTTGGGCGTGATGTACGAGGAGATCTTGCGCGTGTCGTCCCACGTGAGTGCCGTGTTCTTGTAGATCGTGGCCGGGCCGGACCGGGAGGTCTCCTGCTCCGTTCCCCCGGCCGACCACGTCAAGGTCACTTTCGCCTGCACCGCCATGTCTTCCTGCAGATTCAGCACTGCCTGGGTGAACACCGGGGAAAGGTCGAATGTCACGCTCTGGCCGGGCGCCAGCCGCGCTTCGGTGCGAGACTCGAAGGGCAGGTCCATGAAGCCCGGTATGAACAGGCTCGCCCGCACCTTCTCCACCGGTTCGGAAAGGATGTTTGTCACCGTGACTGACCCGGGGGCATGGAGGCCGTACCAGTGCATCAGGGAGGGAAAGAGGTTTGCGACGTGAAACTCGGTGATCGACAACGGCGGCTTTTTCTGAGGCTCCTGCGCCGTCTCGCTGAAGAGTTTCCTCAAATCGTTCATTGCGGCACGGCTCTTCTCGTCGTCGGGAGCCTTGCTCAGGAGCAGCTCGTACTTCTGGATTGCCTGGATGGACAGCGGCCGGGCGGTTTCGATCCCGATCGTCGAGAGTGTGGCCCGGGCCCGGGCGTCCATCTCCTGCGCCGCGGCCTTCAGCTCACCAATCTCGATGGCGAGCAGCCGGGCATCCGCCTCCGAATTGCCGGGGTCTGCGTCCTCCACCTTCTGCCAATATGCCTTGGCCATGTAGGTTGAGCCGGCCGACTCGTACAGCTTCGCGATTGCATCAAAGGAGCCGCGCAGAGATATCACTTTTTCCTCGAAATCGTTCCTGATGCCTTTCTCCCGGCACCATGCGCGGTCGATGATCTTCGTGATGCGGCGGCCGGCCAGGTCGCAGAGGTAGATCAACCCCCGCGACCAGTCCACGGCGATCGGTGCCGACGCCGGCAGCGCGCTCTGGTCCGATCCCTGCAGCGTAGACAGGGTCCACGCGAGCCTCCCGTCAGGACGGAAACGTGACAGAGCACTGCTCGAAAGGAGCACGAAGCTCCCGTCCGGACCGACCGCCATCGAGGTGGGTGCGACCACGGTGCTCGGGTCGGTGAGAGGAAGGAGGATGTCCAAAGGTGTGCCCTCGGAAGTGAAGATCCTGATGCCGCGCAGCGTCGGATCGTAGACCCAGATGGACCCGTCGGGGCCCGTGGCATAGGCCGTCGGCCAGGACGACGGGTTGGGGAAAAGCGGCAGCTCCTGGCGCCTTTTGCCGGCGGCTGCCTTGTACGCCTTGCGGTTGGTCGCATCGATAAGGAGCGCGCTGCCGTCGGGGAGCGCCGTCCAGTAAAAGATGAGGGAGAGCTCCAGCCCCGTGGGCACCCGCTGGGCTTCCAGGGCGTTGGGCTGGACCCGGTAGAGGTCGCGCCCCATTGTCGGCTTCAGGATGAGCGAGCCGCCGGGGGTGGCGGCCACGCTCCCGGCGTAGAGCTGCACTCCCTTGTCGGCGAGCGACTTTGCCGGCTCCCCGACCTGCCGGTAGGTGTGGTCGAGCTCGAGAGCGCTCATGATCAGCGCCACCGCGAGGTTTCCGCTGGAGGTCACTGCGATTCCCGTCGGGGGCATCATCGGGCTCAGGACAGATCCCGGAAGATCGTCGACAAAACCGGGAGACTCCATGACCTGGTCGGCGAGGTATCCGTGAAAGGAGCTCCACAAGAGGAAGATCGCGCGCGCAAGCCAGAGCGGCAGGTCGGGGGTCGCGGGCGCCGACCACACGAGGGTCGGGGTCTTCGTACCGTCGGCCTTCCGGGTGAGGGCGATGACGAGGGAGAGTGAGTCCTTGTCCTGGGATGCGATCGTGGAAAGCGCATACTCGCTCCCGCCCGAACCCCCGCGCGGGGTGACTGCCAGTGTTCCGGGGTACAGGCGCGCGATGACGCCCGCGGCCTGGTCGAGAAGGCCGTCGATGACG
>JBEKXR010000273.1:0-5706 GCA_049511935.1 Spirochaetia bacterium
TGTTGATCTCCAATACCACCTTGCTGGAGAAGCCGCCCTTGCTTTTTGGCCCGCCTGATACCCTCGGCGACGGTCAACTCGAGGTCTACGTTGTCACGGCGCGCACCTTGGGCGACTACATGAGGCTGGTCTGGGACGTGTTCCTGCGATCGGGCAAGCCCGCGGCCAAGTTGTCACACTGGGCGGCCAGGCAGAGCGCACGCATTGATTCCTTCCGTCGTTCCTCGTTGGTCCAGGCGGATGGCGAATTGATTGGTCACACGCCGTTGGAAATCCATCTGGTCCCCAAAGCCATCCACGTGATCATGCCCAAACCGGCTTCGGTCGGAGAAGCGAAAGACAAGCCGTAGGCTGCTGGCGCGTCCGACGCCGCGCCACAACGCGGGTCCGCGCCGCAGCGCCTGTCTCAGGCGTACCACGTTTGGACGCCGCCGGCCGCCTGCTCCCTTTCCAGCTGCCTCTGCGCCGCCACCTCCAGTTGGTAGGCTTCAGCCGCCACCTTCATGTCAGCGGCCGAGGGCTCTCCGACAGCGTACGCCGCCTGGATGGCAATCCTCGCCTTCCTGATGGTCGCTTCGGCGTCATCGGGAACGGGCTGGAGGTCCACCCCGACCCCGCCGCCCACAGCGTAGGAGGAGCCGTCGGGACCGATGACGGTATCGTAGACGATGACGCCCTTGCCGAGGGCGGCGACATGGGCGTGCTCGTGAGCGCTCACCTCGGCATCCGTTTCCTGGAGCCGAATCTGCGCGAGCCTTCGAGTGAGCGCCGCGCGCGCGTTCGCTTCCGGCACGATGGCCGACGTGTGGCGCGGCGCGCGCATGGCTGCAGCGATTGATACCACCTTCCCGCCGCCGAGGGGTGTCCCCCCCTACTATCGCGTATGTCGCTCCACTTGAAAAGCCCCGACGAGATTTAGATGTCTTTGTCCCGCTGCAGCAGGTATATTCGAAAGAAGATAGTTTCTCTGAGGAGGAGCCGCATGCTTTCCAAGCTCGAAGTGTACGCCACGATCCCCGCCAGTGATTTGAACCGCGCGAAGGAGTTCTATTCTCAGGTGCTCGGATTCAAGCCGGAATCAGAATCTCCCGGTGGTATTATTTTCAGATGCAAGACTTCCAGGTTCTTCCTGTACCCCACGCAGTTCGCAGGCACCGCAAAGAATACCCTCGCCGCATGGGAGACAGGGAATATCGAGAAAGAGGTCGCGGAGCTCAGGTCCCGGGGTGTAAAGTTCGAAGACTACGACTATCCCGAGCTGAAAACCGTCCACGGCATTGCCACGATGGGCGCAACCAAGGCTGCCTGGTTCAAAGACAGCGAAGGGAATATTCTCGGAATAACTCAGCCGGGGTAGGTCAAAGCCGTCACATCTGAAAGCGCATTCATCACCTCCTTTGCTGCTCCGAACGATGTTGCTTGTATATGCTTTGGAAATCTGATACTCATGGGAATCCTATATGGGAGGACGCTATGGCAACACCGAGCTGCCCTTTCCATGTAGAATGTCAATTTCACAATAGTCCGACAAAGACTTCAGGCGAGGAGCTGCTGAGGCAGCTGTACTGCCACATGCGGCACGACGCCTGTGAGATCGCGAAGACGATGCTCGTTGGCAGGCCCGTGCCGGCAGGAGCATGCCCCGACGGCAACGTGAAGGGATAGGGGGCCCTCGCCAGCCCTCTGGCGTCTTCGACCATTTGGTTCCTCCTGTCGTTGGAACCAATAACCTCCAACTAGCTCTCATCCCTGATACCGCGTCGCCAAAGTTTGAAAGCAGCTGTTTCACACCAGGCCAGGAATCCGACGAGAAAAAAATAAAACGTGATTCCCTTTATGGTGAATGAGGGGACGATCAGTGTCGCCGTTACCCACGAGAGGACTGCGTTGGCGCGCCAGCTCTTTTCACCCCGGAAAACGAAGCCAAAGGCTACCAGCGATGCGAGCAGCGTGACGCCCAGGACGACGAAGGCGCCGTCGTGGATACGGCCATGCAAGGTAGCGGGTGACGCGCGATTCGTCGGATCCGTCGAGAACGCGAGAAAGCTCATCGCGAATCCACTCAGGGTCAGGAGATTGGATGCGGTTGATCCGGCAGGGGCCGCTCGAAATGCCTGGCGCATTCCGAACGCGAAAAAAACGAGCAGCAGCCCGCATGCCATGAACGTCGCGGTCATGACAAATCCCCAGGGCCCCAGGGCCAGACCGCTGGGCCAGTCACGGGTGGGAGCGGTCAGAGGATCCCAGCCGAGAGTGCGCATGAAGTCATTCTGGAGAAAGGAGAGGCTGATCAGCACGACGGCGAACAGAATCGGCCCTCCTATTCCGGACACGGCGGCTGCCTTCAAGCTGCGGCCCACATCAAACCTGCATTTTCTCGAACATGATGAAGCGGTACTCAACCAGTCCGGCCCGCTGGCAGGATGTCAGGGCGAGGCTGCCCACGGAGCTGCTCCAGTACGGCCAGGACACGGGAATGGCCCGGGTCACGCGCACCCCCCACCATCCCAGGCACGCGTTGAGGGGGAGGAGAGAAAGGCAGGCGCTCAGGTTGCGTTCCTCGACCAGCCGCAATCCGCATTCTGCGGCGGATCGCACCGCGCGCCTGACGGTGCAGAGCGAGGGCAGAAGCCATCCCTGCCGGAAGGCATCGACGAGTTGATCCTCTTTGCGGGAACGGCGGTCCCCCGAGAGGAAATCGTCGATCACGATCAAGCGCCCTCCGGGCGCAAGCGATCGTGCCGCGGAAGCGAAAAATGCGGCCGGTGTGGTGAAGTGAACGAAAGACTCGATGGCGAAGGCGAGATCGAACAGGGGCAGGCCAGAAACGCCGGCGAAGTCCGCCGCGATGAACGAGCACTTTGCAGAGAGCCCTCGTCGACGTGCCTGCCGCTGCGCGATCCCGGCCTGCCGTGGGCTGATCGTGACCCCCACGCCTCGCAGCGGCGCACCAACCGTGCCGGCGAGGAAGAACAGGCTGCCCCCGACACCGCAGCCGATATCGAGAACGCGCAACTCACTTTCCTCGTTCGCGGCGGCGCGCGACCGGGCTTCCGCCGCAACGAGGCCATTCACGTAATCGACCGCCTGCGGAAGGCTCTCGACCCCGTCGGCCCACACGGCGCGCCGCATTGCGAGCGTCCGCCACCCGATCCCGAATGCGAGGAAGAGCCGGGTGTTCCTCTCGTAGTACCTGCGGACCAGGGAGGCCGTGTCTGCGGTCACGTCCTGATTGTGCCCGGGGTTGCGAAATGGCGCAAGACGATGTACGCATGGGGCGATGCAGAGTTCCGTAGACGTTCAGGCGTCGATGCCCCGACCGCGGTTGGCGTTCATCCTCGTCACGATCTTTCTGGACATGGCTGGTTTCGGGATGGTCGCCCCCCTGCTGCCGCTGTACGTCCAACGTCATGCGGGAGGCGCGCTGCTTGCAGGCGCGCTCGGCTCCGTGTATGCCGTGATGCAGGTCCTCGGCGCCCCTGTCATCGGATCGTTTGCCGACCGCCACGGCAGGAGGCCGGTCCTGGTTACCTGCCTGCTCGGCAGCTTCGCCGCCTACCTCGGGGTCGCCTTTGCCGGGTCCATGGCGGCGCTTTTCGCCGCGGTCGCCATCGGCGGACTCGCCGGAGGAAGCTTCGCAACTGCCCAGGCCTATATCGCGGACGGCTCGGGGCCCTCGGACCGCACCCGATGGCTGGGCCTTGCGGGCGCCGCCGTGGGGCTGGGAGTGGCTGCCGGTCCTCTGCTCGGGGGATTCCTCGGGGCCCATGGTCTGCGGATCCCGGCGTTCGCCGCGAGCGGCATCGCCCTCGGCAACGCCCTGTTCGGTTTTTTCGCGATTCGGGATTTCCACGCTCCCGGCCCTTTGACGGCAGATCGGCAGAATCTCCGTATCAATCCGGTCCGGGGAATCATCGACGTCTTTCGGCGCCCCGAGCTCAGGCCGTTCCTTCTCACCCTGGCGGCTTTGAACCTCTCCTTCTCAGGGCTTCCCTCGACTTTTCCGCTCTTCAGCCAGTCGAGGTTCGGGTGGACCCCATCCAGCAATGGGGTGTTCTTCACCTTCATCGGGGCATGCGCGGTGCTCACGCAGGGTTTCCTCGTGGGACGCATCGCTCCGCGTGCGGGGGAAGCCCGGCTCGCTGCGGTAGGCGCGGCGATGGCCATGGTGATGTTTCCGCTTGCCGCTATCGCTGCGGCGGGCTGGATGCTCTATCCGATCCTCGGCGTGCTTGCAATCGGGACCAGCTTCGGCATTCCGTCTTTGATGAGTCTCGTGGCCCACAATTCCCCTGAAGGCGGACTGGGCAGGGTCATGGGAGGCGTGCAATCGGTGCTGAGCGCGTGCATGATCGCAGGGCCGGCCCTGGCAGGTGCCGCCCACCAGACCCTTGGCCCGCCGGCGCCGTACTGGATGGGGGCAGGATTGGCCGCGGCCGCGTTCACGATTATTTCAGTCTCGAGGCGACGCAGGGTGAAGGTGAGCGCGTAGCTTGCGGGGGGCGGAACCGAGCAAAGGCATCAGCGCATCAACCGCCCTGGCCACACCGTTCTCGGCTCGGATTCTCTCACCGATGCGCTGGGCCCGCTCCCTCATCCCCCGATCCACCGCCGCGCGGATGAAGAGATTCGCAACCGCGCCCGGTGTCAAGGCGCCCCGGGAAAGGGGGCACAGGCCCGCGCCCAGCCGCGCGATCCGTTCGCCCCAGAAGTACTGGTCCGCTGCCGCGGGAAAGATGATCGATGGGACACCGGCTCGCAAGCCCTCGGCGGTCGTGCCTGCACCGCCGTGATGCACGACAGCAGTGACACGGGGGAAGAGCCACGAGTGAGGGACATCCTCTCCGACGTACGTGCGCCGCGAGCCCTCAGGAGGCAGTCGGCCTCGATTCCGGCCGCCGGGCGAAACCACGGCGCGCAGCCCGCTCAATTCCAGGGCTCGATCGATAACTCGTAGCGCCCCGCTGCCGTGGTTCATCCCCATGCTGCCAAACCCTATGTACAGCGGCGGATCCCCCGAGGAGAGAAAGTTTTCCAGGCCCGGCCGCGGTGTCCAGCCGGGCTTTCCCTCGAGGAACCAGTAGCCGGTGACGACGTGGGTAGGAGGCCAGTCCATCGGCGCAGAAAAAACCGCGGGGCTGAACCCGTAGAGGCAGGAGAAGCCGGAGGCGTAGAGTCCACGCCAGGGCCCGGCGACGGGGAGGGGCGGCAGCCCGAGGGTCCGCTGCCGCCACGCGTTCGTTCTGCGTCGCCACGGCAGCCACATCGCCTTTTCCATGACGCGGTAGCTCAGCGCGTTATACCCTGCACCCAGCGAGCCGCGTGCAGGCAGTAGCGCAGATGGAAACGCGCGGGTTCGGCCGAATGGCTGCAGCATGCAGAGCACAAGGGGAACGCCGAGGGCTTCCGCAATCGAGAATCCCCAGGTCGATGACAGTCCCGCCAGGATGGCCCGCGCCGGTCGACAGGCAGCCGCGGCAGATTCGAGCATGCGGTGGTATTCCAGTTGAGCCCCTCGAAGGAAACGGGTGGTGGAAACGATCCCCCTGGCCAATCCGCCGCTCAGAGATCCAGCCATGGACCCGGGACCAGCAGCCATGAGGTCGCTCGGGTTGCCTTCCAGGGCCGCGAAGCCGACGCCTCTGCTCTCGACGAGAGATCGAAATCGGGGGGCGGCCGCGATCACGACGGGGATGCCGGCCTGCC
>JBEKXR010000274.1:0-5695 GCA_049511935.1 Spirochaetia bacterium
GCTCACCAAGTACATGGGCTGGAAAATCTACCACCACAACGGGGAAGACAGGACCCTGTTCGAGAACTGGTAGGGGCGCGGCAGGTACGCACACGGCGGGAGCGGGCATGGACAGCAGAGAAAGAGTGCTTGCCTCGATCAGCCACCGGAGACCCGATCGGGTCCCCTGTGACCTCTGGGCCGAGCCAGGTGTCTGGGAACGGCTGAAGAAGGACCTCGGGGTGAGCTCCGAGGAGGATGTCCGCAAGGCACTTGCCGTCGACATCCGCTATGTCTCCCCGATCTATCCGCCCGACACGATCACCAACGGCGTGAAGCAGAACATGTGGGGCGAACGCTGGGAGAAGACGTCGACCGTCTACGGGCTGGAATGGGAGCACACGAGGGGCGTGCTCTTCGAGGCGCAGACCCTGGCCGACCTGGAGGCGTTCCCGTGGCCGACCTGCGACCAGGTGGATTACTCCCGCGTCAGGGAAGATGTCAGGCGATACGATGGCTATGCCATTTTCTACGGCAACGCGGACTTCTTCGAGCGGCCCGGCCTCGTGCGGGGCCTGGAGAACATCCTGGTGGACGTGATGATCAACCGGGACATGGTGGACTACCTGCAGGAGCGGTTCGTATCTTTCTTCATCGAGGACTTTCATCGGACGATGGAAGCTGCGGGAGGGAAGATCGACGTGTTCTGGGCCCTCACGGACCTCGGTACTCAGGAGCGGCTCCTCATGGGGCGGGACGCGATGGGCCGCTACATTTTCAAGCCGCTGAAGCGCCTGGCGGATGTCGTGCACCGGGAAGGGGTCAAGCTGATGTTCCATTCCTGCGGGGCGGTCCGGGAGGTCATTCCTGATCTCATCGCCAGCGGCGTGGACATCCTCAATCCCCTGCAGCCCGCGGCAAAAGGCATGGAGCCGGCCGGGCTGAAGCGAGATTTCGGGAAGGATATCGCCTTCCATGGCGGCATCGACATCCAGTACCTCCTGCCGCAGAAGACGCCGGAGGTCGTGGCCGCGGAGGCGCAGCGGGTTGCCGGGATCCTTTCCGAGCACGGTGGGTATGTCCTCTCGCCGTCCCACAACATCCAATTGGACACGCCGACGGAAAACATTCTCGCGATGTACCGCACGGAGGCCCGCCGGCTGTAGAACTCGAGCCGGGCCTCGTGGTGGCAGGAATTGCCTGAAGGAGGCATGACATGACGGAAACCTGGCAGGAGTTCAGGGTTTCCAATGAAGCGCTGATGGACGCCGAGGAGCTTCGGCGCAGGCTGGACGCCGAGGGATACCTCTTTTTCAGGAAGCTTCAGAACAGGGACAAGCTGCTCGCCCTGCGCAGGGACATGACGCGTGCACTCCATGCGGGCGGATGGCTTGCGGCCGATTCCGACCCGATGCTGGGCATTGCCGACGTCACGCACCGCTGTACCGAAGGGGACCTGGACTACAACAAGGTCTACTTCCAGGTCCAGCGGCTGGAGTCATTCCACTCCCTGCCCCACGAGCCCGAGCTCATGGGCGCGGCGGAGAGGATCATGGGAGGGAAGGCCATTCCCCTGCCGGGGAAGAAGGCCCGGATCTGGTTTCCGAAGTTCAAGGAGCACACCACGCCCCTGCACCAGGATTTCGTGCACTACCAGGGCAGCATGGACACGCTCACCTGCTGGTCCCCCGTGGGAGACTGCCCGATCGAGCTGGGCCCGCTGGCCGTCCTGCCGGGATCCCACAAGGTGAAGAAGGTCCTTCCCCATCACTTCTCCCTTGGCGCCGGGGGCCTCATCATCGACCTGAAGGAGCAGACGCAGGAGCATCCCGAGCTGGACACGACCTGGCTCTCCACCAATTTCGAACTCGGCGATACGCTCTTCTTTCCCGCTCTCACCGTGCACAAGGCGCTTCCCAACGTGACGGAGGACCGCATGCGCATCTCGCTGGACAACCGCTACCAGCGGGTGGGCGACAGGATCGCGGAGCACATGCTGGTGCCGCACATGACCGACATCTCGCCGCTTTCCTGGGAAGAGGTCTACAAGGACTGGAAGAGCGACGAGCTGAAGTACTACTGGACGAAGGTGAAGTTCCAGAAGATCCCTCGCTATTGGGGCTACGCTCGGAAGGGTTTCGAGGAAGCCATGGAACTCGCCCGGCAGAACGACAAGTGCGGGATCCTTGCCATGCGCCGCACGATCAGGAGCAACCCCTCATCGGAGGACGCGAAAGCCGCCCGATCGGTGCTGCAGGAGATCGGGGCGCTGGAGTAGGCTGCCTGGCGATGACGGCCCGATCCGGTTTTCCGCAGGGCTGGCAGGGCGGGCTTTGTATTGCCAGGCCTGTGCGCCTGTCATTGGGCAAAACGCGAAAAGCGCAAGCACCTTTCAAATTTTGCACTTTTCTCACATTGGCAGATCCGTGGGTTAGAGCAGATGGTCTTGTGGCGATCCAGTATCATCTCATAGGGGAATTGATATGGAACGCAAGTTTACTCTGGAGTACTTGCTGGACGACACTTGGTATGTCGGTCGCATCAAGGAGGTGCCGGGCGTCTTTAGTCAAGGCGAAGAATGGATAATTGCGCACTTTGCCCCTAGCTTGCTGCACGCTACACGCTGATCCCCGCGATCTCTTCCTTCACCACGCGGATGAGGTCCTCCACCGACGTGACCCTGTTTCGATCCATCAACCAGCGCACGCCGATCCTCAGAGCAGCCTTCTCCGCCACCGCGCGCTTTTCCATGGAAGGGATGCTCGTGATGTCCCACACGTTAACGATCCCCATCATCCGGCGAAGGAACTTCACTCCCCCGTGGCCCGCGGTTTCCTGGAGGAGCCGCGCCAAGGTAGTACGGCGGAACGCGGCAAACGCCTCCGTCCCTCCGTTCGACTCCCAGTACCGCGGGGGCATGAGGTCACCGCGTGGGTTTTCCTTCCACACCCCGTCGAGCTTCCTTGCGAACTCGTTCCAAATGCCCCGGACGAGCCCCAGAACGTACTCCTGGTATTCTTCCCGCTGCGCGCGGTCCGCCGTGTGACCGAAATGGGACAGGCAATTCAGCACGAGGTTCTGCAAGACAGCTCCCACGTCATAGGCCATGGGTCCGAAGTAGCAGAACTCCGGGTCGATCACTCGGGTATCAGTTTCATTCAGCATGATGCTTCCCGTGTGAAGGTCCGCGTGAATGAGAGCCTCGGCATGCGTCATGTAGGCGGCCTTCATCTGCGCAATCTCCGCCTTCACGCCGGCATCTGCCCTGATCGCCTGCACCTCCGCATCCATCAGCGGGTTCCACCTGTTCTCCTGTGAGGTGATGTAGGGGTTGGTGTAGACGAAATCCTCCTGCAGCTTGTTCAGGTGCGGATTGATGAACCGGGCCTGCATCTCCTTCTTCTGCACTCCGGGCAGGTAAAAGTCCGAAGTGTAAAACAGGGAGTTCACGAGAAAGGTGCTGATGTGGTCCACGAACTTGGGAAAGCGGCGGCGCTCCACGAGCGCCTTTCGCATGATCTCATGCTTCCCGAGGTACTCCATGACCATGAGGGACATTTCCTCGTCATAGTCGTAGATCTCGGGCACCAGCCCGGGGCACAGGCGGTTGTAGGCCTGCATGGCCTGGGATTCGAAGCGCATGCGCTCGCGCGTGAGCGGCCAGGACTCACCCGCCACCCTCAGGTAGTTCAGCGCCTGCTTGGCGATGACGGCCTGCCCCGGCTCATCCCTGTTTGCAACGATGAACACGAGGTTCAGGTTGCCGTCGCCCACTTCCTTCACTGTAAGGTCGGCCCCGCGGGGAAATCGGGCTGCCACGGCCGGACGGCCGCGCAGGTAGGCGATGAGGGTCTTTTCGTTCAGGGCGCGGTAGGGCATCATTTCCCTCAGGATCATCGGCAGAATAACGCTATAACGACCCAAGGACGAGTGGCCGCGAATGCATCCGCACCCTTTCCCCTGTTCATCGAATGCTGGTACAATCGCGGTGTTCCGACAGATCGCGCTCAACCTGATCACGGAGGAACGAAGCTCCAATCGCGGCGGCGATGGAAAGCGGCTAAAGGCAGGCTGAGGCCTATCTGGAACGGGTAGTGTTCGTGATATTACAGCCTGCACCGCCCCAGTTCATATGCGCGCGCCCTGTGGATACACCCTGGCCTAAGAAGTCGAACAGTAGCTAGACTTCTATCGTGACAGGTCCTGGCAATGTGGTGACACATCAACAAAGTCTGTCATGAAGCTAGCTCTGATCTCAGGAGGATGCCAGATCCTCTTCTCAAATCCAGACCAGTATTTTGGAACAACATACGAAAGTCGACCACCGCCAAAGAATGCCCCCCACCATGCGAACGTGCTATTCGACAGCACACCAGCTTCGCAAAGAGACATGATTGCCAAGTCTTCAGGAACGGAAAGTCGGGATACAAATTTCGGCTCCAAATCCTTGAAAAGCGATTCGGCATGTTGAGGATCGTCTCCCACGATCACATAAAACGCACTCGGATAACGCTGCTGAATGATACGAACAGCCTCCGTGTAATACCGGTCTGGCAACATCCTCTTTATGTCACGGGGATCTTTCGATAATTCCACGAGGTCCGACCGTCGGAGATGAACGAAGACGGGCGTTCGTCCTCGGAGCAGAGCGGCGAAAAAAGGACGAACCCTAGAGCGCAGTGACTCTTTCAAGTGGAAAAAGCGCGCCAAACCATCAGCATGTTGCCGCGAGGATTCAAAATAGCCCTTCATGATTGTGATCCAATGTATTTTTCCATGACGCCGGTCGTAGAGACCTTCTGTGTCGGAGTGAGATGATATGAGGCCAGTCTTGACAAACTGATATATAAACGTTTCAACAAACGATCGAAGGTGGCGAGACTGAAGATTCAGCCAACGTCTCTTGCATTCACAGCTGAGAAGCACTCTCGTCTTTCCGAAATCGAAGGTGATGAGCCACTCATTCGGTTTGCGCTTGCTCATGGCGTATGACAGCTGGAAGAGTTGGTTCCCCGTGCGACCACCTGCCGTAAACAGTATTATCATTGTGCGGCCACTTGCTGTATCATGAAAGTAGAAGGTCAGATGAAACGCATTTCATGCAAGTAGCGCCTCCCCGCTGGCCGTCGTCAAGCGCCTTTTTCGCCGGGGGTGGTTGACGTAGGACGTAGCGCCCGCCTGCTTCTTCCATCTCGCTACGTTTCCTCGACTTGTTGCCCTCGTGACACGTTCTTCCGCCCGGATCCACGAGAGGCCCACTTGCCGCAGGAGGCCTCTCGGTTTTTAAGGCTATCTGCTGTCCGCCCGAATCCTGTAACGGGTGGGCTTTGGCATAGTTCCTCCAGCCACAGCCGTAGCTTATCACGTGCATCCCCGAGGCGCAACAAGAAGCTCCCGCCCACTATGCAGAGTATAACGGCTTGGCGGAATCACTCAACTCATGGGCGACCTTTTGCCCAGCCGCACCCAGGGAACCGTCCCCGTCGGACTGGGTGAGCGAGGATTTAGTCATCATGAAGTGACCGCCCCGATCGTAGAATCGTAGGTTGCGCTACGATCGGGAGAAAGTAGCGTAGAGCTACATACGAAGGAGGCGGTCATGCAAAGGGTAACACGGAACGAAACACGATTTGTAGGGCTTGATGTCCACGCGGAGACGATCACCGTGGCGATCGCCAGAAAGGACGGAGATGTTCACACCTAAGGTAGCATCTCC
>JBEKXR010000275.1:0-5689 GCA_049511935.1 Spirochaetia bacterium
AGAAACCGTCCAAGGGCGGGGATTCCGGGGAGACGAAAGCGAAGGCCAAGCCGGTTGCCGATCCTCCCGGGTACAAGCCGCGCCTGAAGGCGCTCTACCTGGAGACCGTCGCGAAGGACCTGCGGGAAGAGTTCAGCTACAAGAGCTCCATGCAGATCCCCCGGCTCTCGAAGATCATCGTGAGCATGGGTCTCGGCGAGGCCATCGTGAACAAGAAGCTGCTGGACTCCGCCACGGCGGAGATGAGCCAGATCACGGGGCGCAAGCCGGTGCGCACGAAGGCGAAGAAATCCATCGCCACCTTCAAGGTCCGCCAGGGCCAGGAGGTCGGGGCCATGGTGACGCTGCGGGGCAACGTGATGTACGAGTTCCTCGACCGCCTGGTCAACGTGGCCATGCCGAGGATCAAGGACTTCAGGGGCGCCAATCCCAACGCCTTCGACGGTCACGGCAACTATTCCCTCGGGGTCACTGAGCAGATCATTTTCCCCGAGATCGACTACGACAAGATCGAACGGGTGAGCGGCATGAACATCGCGGTGGTGACTTCGGCGAAGACCGACCAGGAGGCGAGAAGCCTGCTCGCGCGCCTGGGCATGCCGTTCCGGAAATAGGGAGCAGACGATGGCAAGAAAAGCGGCAATCGAGAAATCCAATCGCAAGCAGAAGTACAGCACGCGCAGGACCAACAGGTGCAAGGTCTGCGGCCGGCAGAGGGGCTACTTGAGAAAGTTCAAGCTCTGCCGTATCTGCTTCCGATCACTGGCCAGCAGCGGAATGCTCCCTGGCGTCACGAAATCGAGCTGGTAGGGAGTTGAGACAATGAGTCTGACAGACCCCGTTGCGGATATGCTGACGAAGATCAGGAACGCGAGCAGTGCGCGCTTCGAGAGCGTCGACATCCCCACCTCGAAGCTGAAGCTGGAGATCACCAAGATCCTCAAGAACGAGGGCTACATCAAGACGTTCAAGAAGGTGACCCAGGACAGCCGCAATCTCATCAGGATCTTTCTCAAGTATGACGGCGAGAACGAGCCCGTCATCCATGGGCTGAAGAGGATCTCCACGCCGGGCCGCCGCATGTATGCCGGATACAGGACTCTGCCGCGGGTCCTCAATGGCTTCGGGACGATCATCGTCACCACCTCCCTCGGCGTCACCACGGGCAAGAAGGCCCTGGAGAAGAAGGCCGGCGGCGAGCTGCTCTGCAGCATCTGGTAGGCAAGGAGAAGGAAGTGTCGCGAATCGGTCGTTTGCCGGTCAAGATCCCCAAGGGCGTGAAGGTGTCCGTCCAGCCGGGATCGGTGCTCCTTGAGAGCTCCACGGGAAAGGTCACCCAGACCTATGATCCCGAAGTGGCGGTGAAGGTGGAGGGAGACTCGGTCGTGGTCACGCGCGCCGACGACACCCGCAAGGCGAAGAGCCTCCACGGCCTGTACCGGAACCTACTGAAGAACGCCCTCATCGGGCTGTCGGACGGCTTCTCCAAGACCCTGGTCATCTCCGGGGTCGGGTACAAGGCGGAGGTGAAAGGCAAGTCCCTCGTGCTCAGCCTCGGCTACTCGACGCCCATCGAATACCCGATCCCCGAGGGGATCGCCATCGAAGTGGACCAGAACGTGAAGGTCACCGTGAAAGGCACCGACCGACAGAGGGTCGGGCAGATCAGCTCCGAGATCCGCTCCTTCCGCACGGTGGAGCCCTACAAGGGCAAGGGGATCAAGTACGACACCGAATACGTGCGCCGCAAGGTCGGCAAATCGGGGATCAAGTAACGAATGTCGCGGGGTACCGCGACCGCGAATGTCGCGGGGTACCGCGACCGAGGAAGGGTCATGAAGAAGATCATCGACAAGACGCGCAAGCGCCAGAAGAGAAAGGCAAGCATCCGCAAGCGGATCCACGGGACTCCCGAAAGGCCGCGCATGACCGTGTACAAGTCGAACAGGCACACCTACGTGCAGGCCATCGACGACGCGGCGGGAGCCACCCTCGCCGCCGCCTCGAATCTGGAAAAGGACCAGCGCGGGACCGCCAACAAGACCGCGGCGCTGGGGAAGCTCGGGCAGCTCATCGGTGAGCGGCTCAAGGCGAAGAACATCACGGCGGCCGTGTTCGACAGGAACGGCTACCGCTACCACGGCAAGGTGAAGGCGATCGCCGACGGCGCGCGCAAAGCCGGCATCAGCCTGTAGAATGGAATGCGCGGGGATACCGCGCCGGTGAAATGCGCGGAGGTACCGCGCCGGGGGGAGAGCGCAAGTGGCAATGGATGACAGGAACAGGGATCGAGACCGGGGCCAGGGCGAGTTCCTCGAGAAGCTCGTCAAGCTCAACAGGGTCGCCAAGGTGGTCAAGGGGGGCCGTCGGTTCTCCTTCTCCGCCCTCACCGTGGTCGGCGATCGCGCCGGCCGGGTGGGCTACGGATTCGGGAAGGCGAACGACGTGTCGGACGCCATCCGCAAGAGCATCGAGAAGGCGAAGAGGAGCATGGTCCGAGTCCTTATGAAGAAGGCAACCCTCCCGCACCAGGTGATCGGAAAGTTCAAGAGCGCGCAGGTGCTCCTGAAGCCCGCCGCGCCCGGGACCGGAGTCATCGCCGGAGGACCTGTCCGCGCGGTGATGGAGGCGGCGGGAATCCACGACGTCCTGTCAAAGTCGCTGGGCTCCTCGAACGCGATCAACACGGTGAAGGCCGTGTTCCAGGGACTGGATTCGTTGATGGATCCGCGGGTGATCGCGGCAAATCGGGGCCGGACCCTGAAGGACATGTGGGGGTGAGCGTCATGAAAGAAATGCGCGGGGTACCGCACCGTGCTGGGAAGAAGCTGCGGATAAAGCTCGTGCGCAGCACGATCAGCTGCGTGCCCGCCCACCGGGCGACCGTGAAGGCCCTCGGCCTCCGGAAGCTCAATGCCGTCGTCGAGCACAATGCGACGCCGTCCATCGTCGGGATGGTCCGCGCCGTGTCGTACCTGCTCGACGTGGAGGAGATCAGCTGACATGGAAGGCTTCAACATCCGCGCGCCGAAAGGCCAGAGGAAGAACAAGCGCCTGGGCCGCGGGGTCGGGTCGGGTCACGGCAAGACGGCGGGCAAGGGGAATAAGGGCCAGAAGGCACGTGCGGGCGGCGGCGTCCGCCTGGGATTCGAAGGCGGCCAGATGCCGCTGTTCCGGCGCATCGCGCGCCGCGGTTTCTCGAACTACCCCTTCAAGAAGGAGTTCCAGGTCGTCAACGTGTCGGACCTCAACAGGTTCGCCGAGGGCGATGTCGTGAATCCGATCAGCCTCGCGGCGCACGGCCTGGCGCGCAAGAAAGGCGTGGCGGTGAAGATTCTCTCGTCGGGTGAGCTCACGAAGAAGGTAGTCGTGGAGGGCGCACGCGTCTCCGCGTCCGCCCGGCAGAAAATCGTCGCCGTCGGCGGCGAGGTGCGGGATATCCCCGACGGTCAAGGCACAAGGGCTGACGAGGCGAAATAATGGCGAATCCGCTTGTAGATATCTTCAGGGTCAAGGAGCTCCGCGACCGGATCCTGTTCACGATCGGGATCCTCGTGATTTATCGTCTCGGGACGGTCCTTCCAGTTCCCGGCATCAACATCGCCGCGCTCAAGCTCCACTTCGATGCCATGGGCAGCTCGGGGGCGCTGGGGATCGAGGACTTCCTGGACTTCTTTGCCGGCGGAGCATTCAAGAACTTCTCCATCTTCATGCTCACCATCATGCCCTACATCTCCATGTCGATCATCATGCAGCTCCTCACGATCGTTTTCCCGAAGCTGAAGAAGATCCAGGAGGAGGATGGCGGAAAGAAGAGGATCAACCGCTGGACCCGGTACGGCACCGTCGTGGTGTCGCTGATCCAGTCCTACACGGTCACCGTGTACGCGAACAGCATCCCGGATGCCATCGCGATCGGGCGCCTGCCCTTCGCCCTGATGGCGATGCTCTCCATCACCACGGGCACGATGTTCCTCATGTGGCTGGGAGACCAGATCACGAGGCGCGGAATTGGCAACGGCATCTCGATGATCATCTTCGCGGGGATCGTGGCCCGCATCCCCGGCGCCCTGTGGACCCTCTTCGTGCAGATGGGCCAGCGGACGCTGAACCCGGTGTTCGTCTTCCTCGTCCTCGCCCTGTGGGTCGTGGTCATCGGCCTGGTCATCATGGAGCAGCAGGGGCAGAGGAAGATTCCCGTGCACTACGCGAAGCGCGTCATCGGGCGCAGGATGTACGGCGCGCAGAACACGTACCTCCCGTTCAAGGTCAACCCCTCGGGGGTCATCCCCGTCATCTTCGCCTCTTCCCTCCTGCTTTTCCCCGTGCAGATCGCGAATGGCCTGGGAGCGAGGATCGCGTGGCTCTCCCGGTTCGCCGCCTGGATGAGGCCGAACGGGTTTGCCTACGATGTCGCCTACGCGCTCCTCATCATCTTCTTCGCCTACTTCTACACGCAGGTGACTTTGAACCCGGTGGAAATCTCCAAGCACATCAGGGAGAACGGCGGTTCGATTCCGGGCATCCGCAGCGAGAAAATGGAAGAGTACCTCTCGCGAATCCTGTACCGCATCATTCTCCCCGGGTCGCTGTTCCTCGCGTTCATCGCGATCATCCCCTCCCTGGTGCAGAGCCTGTTCGGCTTTCCCCAGGTAGTGGCGTACCTCATGGGAGGCACATCGCTGCTGATCCTCGTCGGGGTGGACCTCGATACCATGTCCCAGATCGAAGGGTACCTGAGGATGCACCACCACGACGGCATCGTGAAGCGGGGCAAGATACGCGCCCGCAACCTGTAGGCATATTCTTGAGAGTGGAGCCGGGAACGGAGGCCATCGTATGAAGGTACGCGTCAGCGTGAAACCGATCTGTGACAAATGCAAGGTGATCAGGCGCCGGGGAGTCGTGCGCATCATCTGCACAAACCCCAAGCACAAGCAGCGCCAGCGGTAGGCCTGTGACGGGACGCGAAGCGGGCAGGCGCATTCTAGGAGGAGACTGAATGGCACGTATTGCGGGCGTGGATCTTCCCAACAAGCATGTGGACGTCGCCCTGACCTACATCTTCGGGATCGGCGTCACCTCCGCGCGGAAGATCTGCGCGAGCACGGGCGTCGACCCTGAAAAGCGGACGAACGATCTCACCGCCGACGAGGTGAACAAGCTCAGGACGGTGATCGAGAACGAGTACCGTGTGGAAGGGCGCCTGCGTACAGAGGTGTCGCTCAACATCAAGCGTCTCATGGACATCGGCTGCTACCGCGGCATCCGGCACCGCCGAGGGCTGCCGGTGAGGGGCCAAAGGACGAAGACGAACGCCCGCACCCGGAAGGGCAAGCGGAAGACCGTGGCAGGGAAGAGGAAGAAGTAGACCGGCGACTGAGCGCGAAGCGCTCAGGCGCATTTGTCGGCGACTGAGCGCGAAGCGCTCAGGCGCATTTGCTGCCGAGGGCTGCGAGACACCGCGGGTTCCCGCGGGAGGCAGCCGGACGCACCGAGCGCGGGATTGCGCGCACCAGGAGGAAAGACCTTGGCAAAGACCAAGCGGGAGAAGAAGAAGAAGAATATCGCGGAAGGAAAGGCCTTCATCCAGGCCACTTTCAACAACACGATCGTGACCATCACCGACATCATGGGGAACACCATCTCCTGGGCGTCGGCGGGGGCCCTCGGATTCAAGGGAGCGAAG
>JBEKXR010000276.1:0-5689 GCA_049511935.1 Spirochaetia bacterium
TGTTGTACGGCGACTCGCTCCTCGAGTGCGACTATGAAGAAGTCGAGCGGCGCTTCCTGGAAAGCCGGAAAAGAGGCCTCATGACCGTGTACCGCAACGACGGCCGGTTCGATGTGAGCAACGTACTCTTTGCCGACGGCCGAATACAGATGTACGATAAGGCTCACCGGGTCCCGGAAATGAGGCACATCGACTACGGGCTGGGGGCCCTGTCGAGGCGCGCATTCGACGGAGTGGCCGAGGCCGCCCCCGTTGACCTTGCGGTGATCTACCAGCATCTTCTCGCCGCGGATGAGCTTGCCGGGGTCGAGGTGTTCGAGAGGTTCTACGAGATCGGGTCCCCCGCGGGGCTGGCCGACACGCGGAGACACTTCGAAGAAAGGGAGTCAAGGCAGTGAGCTTCGTCGAGACGCATCTATCAGAGGTTTCTCAAATCGCGGGGAAGATCGACGTGGGGGCCGTGGAGAAGATGGTGGATCTCCTCGCCGCCGTGCGCAGCGGAGGCGGGAGGCTTTTCCTGCTGGGAGTCGGGGGGAGCGCGGGAAGCTGCTCCCACGCGGTGAACGATTTCCGAAAGCTCGTGGGGATCGAGTCTTACGCCCCCACCGACAACGTTTCCGAGCTCACCGCGCGCACCAACGACGAGGGATGGGCTAGCGTGCTCGCCGAGTGGCTGAGGACGAGCCGCCTCGGGAACAAGGACGCGGTGCTGGTTCTCTCCGTGGGCGGCGGAAGCCTGGAGAAAAACATCAGCCCCAACATCGTGACCGCCGTCCAGCTCGCGAAGGAAGTCGGCGCGAAGATCCTCGGCATCGTCGGCCGGGACGGAGGTTACACCGCGCGGGTTGCCGATGCCTGCGTCCTCATCCCGACGGTGAACGCGGAAAGCATCACGCCGCACACCGAGTCCTTCCACGCGGTGATCTGGCACCTCATGGTGTCGCATCCCCGGTTGAAGGCCCACCCGACGAAATGGGAATCTTCCGCAACGAATCCGCCTTCGACGGCGCCAAATCCGCCTTCGACGGCGCCAAATCCGCCTTCGACGGCGCCAAATCCGCCTTCGGCGGCGCCAAATCCGCCTTCGGCGGCGCAATGACCCGGGCGGTCTTCCTCGACCGCGACGGGGTCATCAACCGCGCGGTGCTCCGTGCCGGGCTTCCCCATCCGCCCCAATCCGTGCAGGATCTGGAAATCCTTCCGGGCGTGCACGAGGCCCTCACGGTTCTGAGGTCGGCGGGATTCAGGCTCGTGGTGGTGACGAACCAGCCCGACGTCGCGCGCGGCGTGCAGACTCAGGCGACGGTTGAGGCCATCCACGGGTTCCTCCTGCGGACCCTGCCGCTGGACGGCGTGAAGGTCTGCTTCCATGACGACGCGGACCGCTGCTCCTGCCGCAAGCCGGCTCCGGGAATGATCCTCGAAGCGGCACGGGAATTGGACGTGGATCTTGCCCGCTCCTACATGGTGGGGGATCGCTGGAGGGACATCGAGGCCGGCGAGAGGGCAGGGACGACCACGATCCTCATCGAGAACGACACCCTGGAAAAGAAACCGGGGAACGCCGCGGCGCGGGTCGGATCCCTGCGGGAAGCGGCGGAATGGATCATCGCAAGGGAGAAGGGGCGCACATGAAAGCTGACAACATGCGGGTGAAGATCTTCGCCGACGGCGCGGACAAGGACGGCATGCTGGAGATGTACAAGCTGCCGTACATCCGCGGATTCACGACCAACCCGACGCTCATGCGGAAGGCCGGCATCAAGGACTACCGCGGATTCGCCACGGAGATTCTGCGTCTCATTCCCGACCGGCCGATCTCCTTCGAGGTGTTCTCCGATGACTTCCGCGAAATGGAACGCCAGGCCATGGAGATCGCCGGCTGGGGGCGGAATGTCTACGTGAAAATCCCCGTCACCAACACCAGGGGAGAGCCCGCGTACGATCTGGCCGGGAGGCTGTCTCACGCCGGGGTGCGTCTCAACGTCACGGCCATCATGACTCTCGAACAGGTCCGCGGCATACTGTTGAAGCTCTCCCCGAAAACGTCGAGCTACATCTCCATCTTCGCGGGACGGATCGCGGATACCGGGAGGGATCCCCTGCCGCTGATGGCCGCCGCGGTGGAGCTCCTGAAGATCGTGCCGTCATCGGAGCTGATCTGGGCGAGCCCTCGGGAGCTTCTCAACATCTTCCACGCGGAGGCGATCGGGTGCCACATCATCACGGTGACGAATGACATTTTGAAGAAGATGAATCTCGTGGATCATGACCTCGCCGAGTATTCGCTGGACACGGTGAAAATGTTCTACGAGGATGCGCGCAACGCGGGGTTCTCTCTCTGAGCGGCCCGGCGGCGCTCGAGTCGGAAAGGACGGGGATGGAGCAGCAGAGAGTACGGCTCACGGTGGACGACAGGGAGATCGTTCTCCTGGGGACCGCGCATGTGTCACGCGGGAGCGTGGAGGAGGTCCGACAGGTCATCGCCGAAGAGAAGCCTGACCGGGTATGCGTCGAGCTCGACGAGGGCCGCTACACCTCCATCAGCCAGGGCAGCAGCTGGCAGGACCTGAACATCGGCAAGGTCATCCGGCAGGGGAAGGGATTCCTCCTCATGGCCAACCTCGTTCTTGCCTCGTTCCAGCGGCGACTGGGCAAAGACCTGGGCGTCAAGCCCGGCGAGGAGATGCTCGCCGCCGTGCAGGCGTCCCAGGAGCTGGGCATACCCTTTTCACTCTGCGACCGCAATATCCAGATCACTCTTCGCCGCGCGTGGTCCCGTACGCGGCTCTGGGGAAAAATGAAGATGCTCGCGGCCATGCTTGCCAGCGTATTCAGCGACGAGAAGCTGAAGCCCGAGGACATCGAAAAGCTCAAGCAGAAGGACGTGCTGCAGAGCATGATGGAGGAGCTGGCCGACTACCTTCCTGCCGCCAAAGAGGTGCTCATCGACGAGAGGGACCTGTACCTGGCCGCCCGGATCTTCCAGGCCGAGGGGAAGCGCATCGTGGCAGTGGTCGGCGCCGGACACCTCGCCGGAATCGCCGCGCACATTACGGCGTTCGCGGAGAAGCGCGGGTCGACGGACGTCTCCCCACTGGACGATCTGCCCGTGAAGAGCCTTGCCGGGCGCGTCCTTCCGTGGGCCATACCCGCGCTCATCGTCGCACTATTCGCCCTCGGGTTCCTCCGGGCGGGATGGGGAATGAGCTCCTCCATGCTCCTGCGGTGGCTGATCATCCATGGCGGACTTGCGGCGGTGGGCGCCGCGATCGCCCTCGCGCATCCTCTCACCATTGTGCTCGCCTTTGTTGCGGCGCCGATCGGCACCCTCAATCCCTTCGGAAAGATCGGCCTGTTCACCGGCGTGGCAGAAGCATTTCTCAGGAAACCGAGGGTGAAGGACGTGGAAAACCTCTCCGAGGACGTTGCAACTTTCAAGGGGTTCTACACCAACAGGGTCACCCACATTCTTATAGTCTTTTTCCTTTCCACCCTCGGCGCGGCCATCGGGAACATGATCACTATCCCCTGGTGGCTCACGATGCTCTTCAGCTCCGGGAAATAGGCCGGCGCGACGGGTCGGGAACCTATATCTTTTCTGTGCAAGGAATTGCCATGCTGTGCCATCTTCAAGTGCTATCGTGACTTACCTGTGCACCCCGTTGCCATGCTGTGCCAGGATGTGCCATTTTTCTCTGGATATCGCCTACACAAATGCATACCGGAATAGGGCACTTGCTGCTCTGAGCCGGAGAAGATAGCGGCTCCGGCCCCTAGAATCGCACCTTGACCCCTCTACGCGCGGCACAGGGTTATCGCTTGCGCGGTTGGCGCTCGATTGCGTCGGCGAGCAAATCCTTGACAAGCTGATTCAGCGAGACACCCTTTTCGACGGCCAGGTGCCGCAGCGCCTTGTGGAGATCACCGTCCAGGTCGCGGATTCTCAATTCGGCCATAGCCAAGATTGACCCCTTGAACAGCCCCGGCGCAATAGTCCGCAAGCTGTCAATATTCACCTTGACAGCTATGTCCGCATAGTGTACTTTACCTGTCGTGGATAGCGTGAGGGTAGCTCCCCAACGCGACACGGCGGTTTCCTGAGCCGCCTTCCACGACACTCTCAGGAAGCACTTTCAGGAGGTGCGCCCCATGGCAACGGTCCATTTCCATCTTGGCAGGGTCGCGTGCACCGCGCAGGTCCGGCCGCGTGGCGGAGTCTTGCGCGTGATCTGCGCCGCTTGTCTCAAAGAGCTTTCCACAACCCCCGGCAAGGACGGCATTACTTACGATCTCTGCCCGTCCTGCGCGGAGGCCATGAACACGGCCATAGTCCAATTCAGACGGGCGCGAATGGAGGCCGCTTCCCCGTCGCGGACAAATCCATAGAGGAAGAGGAAGGAAACATGACGAAACGTGAAATCAGAGTCTTAACAATCGTGGCCCTGGCCCTGGTGGTCATTGCCACGATAGGCCTGGTCGCCTGTGGCGGAATCGGAGGAATCGCCTCGACGAAAGGCTCGATCAACGTCCGCCTGGCATCGCACCAGGCACAGAGTATCTTGCCGCCGGTTGACCTAGTGTGCGCCGAATACGTGGTCAATGGGACCGGCCCGGGCGGTGCTACAATCGCCGAAACCGTAGTCACCGGCGACGCCACGTTTACGGGGCTGGTGCCCGGCGGATGGACGATCAGCGCGACAGGAAGGAATGCGGCGCACATCGCCATAGGCGAAGGTAGCGGCTCGACGACCGTGGTGATCGGTCAACAGTCCACGGTCGCTATCGTCGTGCAGGAGTACAACTCACCGAATGGCACCTATCGCCTTGACGTGGCATGGGAACCCGACATAGTGAAGGCTCCAATCTTTACCGGCACCTTGAAGGATGCAAACAGCGTGACGACCAATCAGGTGTTCACGCTCAATACCATCGCGTGCACGGCAGCGTCGAACACGACCGGCCTTCATCCGGGCTGGTACGCGAACGTTGCGAGTCTCTGGGATGCTCCGAACGGAATGGACGGCAGCCAAGTTTTGTCTACGGGCTTCGCGGAGGCGGTGCGCATCGCCGCCGGCACCGAGACGCATGGAACGGTTTTCGTTCACGCGGTTCAGGGGTACGGCTCCATCAGTATCAATTTCACGTGGAACGGAAACGATCCGCTGGTACTCACGCCGTCGCCTGCATTCGGGCCGACGAACATGTTCGCCACCCCGGTCACTTTCCATGTTTCGGCGGACAAGTCAGCCGTGTTCATCTGGTACTTGCGCGGGCAGCAGCTCGCCGTGGGCGACTCCTATACTTTGGACCCTGCGGGACTGAATGTCGGAGAAGCATACAGACTGGACGTGATCGGCTTCTCCGTGGACGGTGCGCACGCCGGGAGCGGAACCTTTCTGGTCACCCACCAAGCCGAGGATGTAACGCTCGATGTGCAAGGAACGATCACCGCGTTTGCCGGTCCATACAATCTAATGTTGCGCGGCCAGGGAACCCCCGACGTGGAAATGGACAACGTACCCGGACCCTCTTTCAAATACACTGGCGTCGTACCCGGAATCTACAAACTTACCGCGCAGGGATCGGGAATGCCGGACGGTGTGTACTGGCATGCCGGCGGCGGACCCTATAATGCCGGCGCATCTTCGGGAGACTTGATCACGATCCCGAACCCGGGCGGCACGGC
>JBEKXR010000277.1:0-5685 GCA_049511935.1 Spirochaetia bacterium
CGCCTTTTGCGCGGCGTCCGAGGTCCGCATGAGCTCGGGAAATGAGTAGACCAGGGTCCCGTCGTCCGTGACGCCCGGCTCCCCCTCGTATTCCAGGAGCAGGCGGTTCATGAGCGCGTTCGCCCCATCGCTCTCCCGGCCCGTCAGCGCCAGGAGCTCTTCTATCGTGATCACGCCCTTGCGGGAGCGGATATATGAAATGACGTACTTTCTCTCCGCCTCCTCCCACCCCTTGTTCGGGTCCCCGTCCCCGAAGACAAACCCGAATACCGACTTGTAGAAGGCCCGGCCGCCCGGCTGGGGCTTCCTCTGCCGGTCGTTGAGAATGCTCGACCAGAACCACATCCGGAGAATCAGGTTGAAGAGCTGCATGACGAGGTACATCCCGCCGAATCCGCCTCCACGGCCGCGGCCGCTGTCCCGACCGTCACTCCGGCCTGCGACGCTCGCCGCGACGGACGCGAGGATGGCGAGCACCCCGAGGGCCACGAAACCGACGAAGTAGCCGACCAGCATGGCGACGATCCAGATCTTGAAAAGGAGGGTGAGTACCCGGGCGGTGGTGCTCCTGAAGGACTTCCAGAACCTCCTCCAGCGGGGTCCGGGACCGCGCAGCGTGCTGCGCATTCCGTTCGGGAAGTAATAGAGGAGCTCGCCGGACTCGGTGACCTTCAGGCGGCCCGCGTACTCGTCAAGCGCCGCTTTCGCGGCCTGCTCGACCTGGTACTTCGGCAGCCCGGTGCCGGCGATCATATCGGCAACGGTGGATTCCCCGCGCTGCTGCTTCAGGAAGGAGACCAGCTGGTCCTCCACTTTCGCAAGGGGAAAATCGTACACCTTCTGTGCAACCGCCACCATGCGCCTCCTGGTATCCGAGGGTCCTTTTCAACGATACAGGAAAGGGGCGGGAAGTGCAAACACGGGGCCTCGACGCCGGAGCCGGCATTCCGAGTGCGCCGCTGCGGTGACCCGGCACTGCGTCGACCCGGCACTTGACAGATGGGTGCGGTTTCGTTAGCTTCACAAATTGTTGTGTATGCTGGATTTGGAATACGCGGAGGTACCACTCTTTGGCCTGTAATCTCTCAGCTGAGAAAAGCGACCGCCAGGGCGAAAAAAGACGCCTTCGGAACAAGATGATCAAGAGCCGGGCCAAGACCCTGGTGAAGGACTTCGTCGGGCTCGTGGAAGAGAAGAAGAAGGACGAGGCCCGGAAGATGCTCGTGGAGGTGTCCTCCTTCCTCGACCAGGCCGTTTCCAATGGCGTCTTCCACCGGAACACCGCCGCGCGCAAGAAGTCGCGGATGTCACACCTGCTCAGCGGGATGAAGGCGTAGCCGGATCGGCACCGTGGCCAGGGGAAAGCTTTCCAAGGCCGAAATCGTCGAAAACATCTTCCCCCTGGTCAAGGTCAGCAAGAAGAACATCCACAAGATCATCGACCTCTTCTTCGACCAGATCAAGACCGGGCTCCTTGGGGACCGGGTCATCGAGCTTCGCGGGCTCGGTACTTTCGAGATCCGCACGCGAAAGGGCCGGAAGGCCCGCAACCCGAAAACCGGCGACGCGGTCGTCATCGGGAATCACGGGGTGGCGCACTTCCGCCCGGGCAGGGAGCTGAAGCAGAAGGTGTGGGAGCTGAGGAGCTGAGGTGCTCGTCACTCCCCGTCGCCGATCCCCGTCCGGCGTCCTGATCGACCTTGGACTCCTTTCGCTTGCCTCCCTTCTTTTTGCCCTCGCCTTTCCGAGTTTCCTCTCCGCGCAGGGTTGGTTTCCCCTGGGGTTCGTCTGCCTCGTACCCCTGTTCGTGGTGGTGCGCCGGGCAACCTGGCCTGCGGTTCCCTTCTATGGGCTGTTCTTCGGCTATGCCTCGTATGCGCTTTTCAACTACTGGCTGGGGAAGTTCCATCCCCTCACGCTCGTCGTCGTTCCGCCAATCTATGCCGCCTATTTCCTGGTCACGCTGCCCGCGCTGAAGCTGGCAGACACGCTGTTTCCCCGACACGCGTATTTCCTCCAGTCGGCACTCTGGGTCTGCTACGAGTATTTCCTGAAGAGCAGCGGGTTTCTCGCCTATGCCTATGGCAACCTGGGCTATTCTCAGTACGCGTTCCTCCCGCTCATCCAGATCGCCGACACGGTCGGAGTCTGGGGAATATCGCTCCTGGTGGTCTTTCCCTCCAGCCTCCTGGGCCGCGCATTCGCCGAGGGCCTGGGCGCGCTCCGCGAGGAATGGCGCAGGTACATCCTGCCGTCTGCGGGATACGCGGTCGTTTTTCTTGCGGTCGTCGTGTACGGCTTCATTTCTCCCGTTCAAACGAGCTCGGACAGGCAGTGGAAAGTCGCCCTTGTCCAGCAGAACGTCGATCCCTGGAAGGGCGGGTACACCGCCTACCGAGCCTCGCTCGACGTCCTCGAACGCCAGAGTCTCCGGGCGGTCGCGGAGAACCCGGAGATCGTGATCTGGTCGGAGACCTCGTTCGTTCCCGCGATCGACTGGCATACCCGCTACCGGCCCGACACTCAGACGTACGGCCTGGTGAAAGAGCTGAGGGAGTTTCTCGCCGCCCAGCAGGTGCCGTATCTCGTGGGCAACGACGACGGGCAGCTCAAGCGCGTGGAGGAAGGGCGGGACGCAAGGGTCGACTACAACGCGGCGATCCTCTTCGACCGGGACAGGATCGTGGACACCTACCGCAAGCTCCACCTCGTGCCGTTCACGGAAAGCTTTCCATTCCAGAATTCGCTTCCCGGGCTTTACGACTGGCTTGTGAATGCGGACACGCACTTCTGGGAGAAGGGCACAGTGTACACGGTGTTCGAGGCAGGCGGGGTGCATTTCTCCACTCCCATCTGCTTCGAGGACACCTTCGGCTCTCTCTGCCGGGGCTTTGTCCGCCAGGGAGCCGATGTGCTGGTCAACATCACCAACGACGCGTGGTCCTTCTCCGTGCCTGGCGCCATGCAGCACATGACCATGGCCGTTTTCCGTGCCGTGGAAAACAGGCGCTCCGTTGTGCGCTCGACGAACGCCGGCATGACGAACATCATCGATCCCAATGGTCGAATCCTCTCCGGCCTGCCCCCATTCGTGGAGGGCTATCTCTCCGGCGTTGTGCCCGTCCACAGGGCGACAGCGACGATCTACACGCGCTGGGGTGACTGGCTGCCCCCCGTACTTCTCGCCCTGGGCCTTGGGGGGCTTGCTGCAGGCTTTTTGCGCCGCTTCATGAAACATTCCTCCTGAGGATCGAGATCGCCAACCCGCAAGGAGTCTGCCGGGAAGGCATGATGTCTTGGCAACCTTCAAGAAATGGCTTGCTTCCATAGCTATTTCCCCCTGACAACGTCAGGCTGAGCGTGGCTTCGGAACGAGAGAACGCCTCCACGTCTCCCATGATCTGCCGCAGCTGTTCCTGTCAAAGTCGCAGCAGGCGCTCCGCGTTGCCGTGTGCAAGCCGCTCCTTATCGGCGGTGCTCACCGGGAGTTGATCCAGGAAGGCGCGCGCCTGCGCCATCGAACTAAAAGGGTGATCGGCCGAAAACATGATGCGGTCGACGCCGACCTGAAGAAACAGGTCGAGGAAGGTGGCGGTAAAGTTGAAGCCGCTGAACGTGTAATGGACGTTCTCGCGCAGGTAGGCGCCGATCGGGCGCTCCAGCTTCGTCACCTGCATGGAAAGAGAGTTTTCGATTCTCGGCAGCATGAATGGGAGCGCCTCGCCCATGTGGCCGATGACCATCTGTAATGTCGGATATCGGTCGAATGCTCCGCTGAGGATGAGGCGGAGGACATGGGTGGCGGTCTCGATGTGCCAGCCCCAGGCCCTGGTCGACAGCACGGACGTCACCTCCGGCGCGAAGTTTCCTGTGTAGGAGGCCGCGATCACCTGCTGCGGCGGCGGGGCCGGATGAAGATAGAGCGGGACCTGCAAAGCTTCAGCACGCCTAAGGACCGGCCAGAAGAACTCGTCGTCCAGGTAGCGGCCGCGGCTGTGACCTTTGATCATGGCTCCCTTGAAGTCGTAATCCCGAACGGTGCGCTCCAGCTCGTCCGCGGCGGCGTCAGGAGCAGGGGTGGGCAGCGCGGCGAACGCCGCAAAACGGCTCGGATGGCGCCTCACTGCTTCCGCGAGGTGATCGTTCGCCTCGCGCGCGAGGGCCACGGACCCGGTCCCGTCGAGCTGCTCCACTCCTGGGGAGGCAAGCGACAGGACCTGCATGTCGATACCCGCCGCGTCCATATCGGCGATCCTGCGGTCGCCGATATCCAGCAAACGCTCTGCGAATTGAGTGAAGGCAAGGTTTTCGCCGAAGCCCTGGCCTTGTCGTCCTGGTTCCGATCCCGGACCTTCCATAGATGCCGGGCTTGCGCAATGCTCTTCCAATGTGATCGTGCGCATTGTGGCCCTCCTTATCAACTTCTCGGAACTACATTATGAGCGGCCCGGCGCGACGCCCTTGCGGAGCCTGCCACGCGCCAGGGGCGCGAAGATGCCCGCCAGGCACAGACCGGCAAAGAGGAGGAACGCGGCACGGAAACCGCTCAGGAACGCCAGGTGGTTTTGAGGGGGGATCTGCACTTTTCCCACGAACAGCGCGATGATCATGCCGGCGGTTGCCATGCTCAGCCGCAGATCATCAGGACGATGACGATGTGCGCCATTGTCGTGCCGGCATCCAGGAACGAGGTGAGAAGGAGTCCCGTCGTGCTCATTGCTGTTCGGCATTGCAACGAGCTTCCCTTCGAGCCCATCCAAAAAGCTCCGCCCGAGGTTCCACGACCGTCAGCAGGCAGAAGGTCCCGCGCCTCTGATACTGGTAATCCTCAGTCAGCCTCCTTGAGTCCAGTGGACGCTGCATACAACGCACCAACCCCGCTCAGGTGATATGCGACCCGCAGGACTTCTGCCATTTCCTGGTTCGTTGCTCCTGCTGCCTTTGCCTGATTCGCGAGGGCGCGCACCCCGTTTACCGCGCCATGTGCCGCATCAAATGCCATGGCTACGAGAAGCTTTACCTTTCGGGGCAAGGCTCCGTCGGCATAGACGAACTCATCCTGCTCGTGAAGACGCTTCAGCATGTCGGGATCGATTCTGCCAAGCATTTCCAACCAATCGTACGGCATATTCTGCTCCTCCTATAAACAATCAAGTCGTCTATTTCCCTCTGACAACGTCAGGCTGTAATCTCTGCAAGTGGTGAGCTCTCGGAAGCGCTCCGCATATCGGCGCACCCTGAAGTCTCACTCCAGCCTCTTCCTGAACCGCAGGACGCTTGCAGCGATGACAACCAGCCCTATGGCCGCAAGCGCGGCACTCTCCCGCCACAGCTCGGGCAGGCTCACACCCTTGAGGAACAGGCCGCGGATGATGACGAAGTAGTAGCGCAGGGGGAAGATGTACGTCACCGCCTGGATGACGGGGGGCATGCTTTCGATGGGAAAGACGAACCCGGAGAGGGTCAGCATTGGCATCATGAAGAAGAACATCGAGATCATCATGGCCTGCTGCTGGGATTTCGCGATGGTCGAGACGAATAGCCCGATGCCCAGCGAGCTGAGCATGAACAGGAGCGACAGGGCGTAGAGCACGAGCAGGCTCCCCCGGACGGCAAGCCCGAACAGCAGAAGGCTTGCGACGAGGACAACGGTGATGATGACAAGGCTGATGAGCACGAAGGGGG
>JBEKXR010000278.1:0-5683 GCA_049511935.1 Spirochaetia bacterium
CATGCGCGCCTGGTAGATGAAACGCGCCGCGGCGAGCACCATCTCGTACAGCTCGTCGAACTGGAAGCCCTGCTGCTTGTAGTACTCGCTCTTGGCGGTGAGATTCTCCAGGCGGTCCCATTCCGCCTGCTGGAGCTCCAGGATCACCAGCGCCTTGCGGATGAAGCGATTGGAAACGTTATTCAGGAAATGATCGCCGATCTTTTCCACGATTCTGAAGATGTCGGGGTCTTTCACTGGCACGTTCTGGCCTCTCCCGCGGAAAGGGTAAACGATGCCACTCGCCGGGTCAAGCAGGCGGATCATCGAATCGACGGGCCGAACAGCCTGCCCTGTCGGGAGCCCCGCGCCCTCATCTCTTTCTCGAGACTCGACAGGAATCTCTCCTTGGACCAGAACTCGCGCGGGGCCGCCAGCCTCTCGGCGGGAGTGTCGCAGGTGAGACGCATGATGACGGTCTCGGGAGGGAGATGCTCGATCGCGGCGATGACGTACTCGAGATGCCGCTGCGGCGACGGCACGGCGAGCTCGCCCTTCTGGTACTCGGAGGCGATGACCGTTCCCGTCGGCACGTGCAGGTTGTGGATCTTCACGCCGTCGGGACGGAGCCGCGCGAGCACGCGCATCGTCCGCAGGATCTCATCGAGGCCTTCTCCCGGCAGCCCGAAGATGAGATGGACGGCGATCTTCAGCTCGCGGCGCCGCAGCATGTCGAACGCCCGCTCGAAGTCCGCGGCCGTGTGCCCGCGCCCGATACGCCTCAGGGTCGCATCGTCGGCCGACTGCAGCCCGAGCTCGACCCACACCTCGAGTCCCCTTTCCCTGTAGGAGGCGAGCAGGTCGGCCTTCTCCTCGTCGAGACAGTCGGGCCGGGTCGCGACATTCAACCCGCGGAATGAGGCCATTGCGAGGCCGGCGTCGTAGACCCGGCGCAGCGCCTCCACCGGCGCATTCGTGTTGGAATAGGCCTGGAAATACAGGATGTACTCGCCGTCTCCATGGGTGCGGCGGTAGAAAGAGATCGCCTCGCTCACCTGGCGTTCCAGCGAGCCCGCGTCCACCGGCAGGCCGTCGGTGCCGGTGCATCCCACCGGGAAGCGGGGCTCATTCCTGGACAGGTACGGGGCGCGGGATCCGTCGGCGTCGCAGTATGAGCAGCCGGCCCCGGCCCTGCCCCCGGTCCGGTTGGGGCAGCTGAAGCCCGCGTCCACGGCAACGCGGTACACGGTGCACCCGTGACGCTCTTTCAAGTAACGCGAGTAGGTGAGATACGGCGGTTCGCTCAACTCGTCTCCATGTCCGGCAGGCTACCAGAAGTAACGGCGATTGAGAACGACGCCCTCGACCTCCCTGATCCACGTTGACACCGCATGATCGTTCTCCCTACAGTGCTCGGGATGAGATCTGCCCTTCGCTCAGCCTTTCTCGCGCTCGCCCTCTCGGCCTTTCTGATGTTCGCCGGCTGCGGGTTCGGCCTGGAGGGCACCATCCAGCTTGTCACCAACCGTGCCGAGATGGCCGCGTACGTCGACCGGTTCAATGCGCTGCAGTCCGACGTCCGGGTGGAGATCTCGTACCAGGAGTCCCCCGCCCAGGCCGTTCTCGATGGAGCCGCAGGTGACATCGTGATCGGCGAATGGCTGGCGAGCCCCTCCGTCATGGACAGGATGGACGGACTCGGGGACATTGTGAAGCCGGGGAAGATCGATCCTTCGTGGTTCTATGCGCGGCTTCTCGCCATGGGGTCCCGCGACAACCGGCCGGTCCTCGTCCCCCTCTCCTTCTCGCTGCCGGCGGTGGTCTACGTGCGCCAGCCCGCGGACCTCCCGACAATGTTCATGCCCCTGGACACGCTGCAGACCATGAGCAGGGCCTTCAACAGGACGAACAAGGCCGGCGCCCTGGTCAACGTCGGTTTCTCTCCCGCGTGGGATCCCGACTTTCTCACCTCGACCGCTCTGCTCTTCGGGGCCCACCTGCGGCCGGGAAGAAACGGCATGCCCGCCTGGGACGAGAACGGCCTGAAGAAGACGGTAGACTTCACGCGTTCCTGGCTTGTGGACGTGAACGGGGGCGCCGATGCCGACGCTGCTTTTTCGAAGCGGATCCTGGTCCAGCCCTGGTACAAGCTCCTGTCCTCCGGCAAGACCCTCTTCGCGCTCGCCTCCTTCCATGACCTGTTCGCCCTTCCGGAGGAGGAGCGCAGGGATCTGGATTTTCGATGGCTTTCACAGGACGGCGCAATCCCGGTGCTCGACGACGTCCTGTATGCCGGAGTCCCGCACTCATCGCGTGACAAGGCGGGGGCCAAAGCCTTCCTGCAGTGGTTCTGCAGCCTGCCGGTCCAGCAGAGCCTCCTCACGGTGAACCAGTCACGCCGCATCGGCGTGTTCGGCATCACGGACGGGTTTTCCTCTCTGAAGAGCATCGATGAGAAGGACCTTCCGGCAAAATACCCGCTTCTCCTCGGCCACATCCCCATGGAAAACCTCCTCACGTTTCCCGATACCCTGCCGGACAACTGGGTGAAGATGAGAGACGCCGTCGTGCTGCCCTGGATCCTGGACGCAGCATCCGGCGAGGAGTCCCAGACGCTCGAAAAGCGGCTCGAGGACTGGCAGAGCGCTCAGAAAAAATGACCGTCACGGGCGCCTTTCTCGTCCCGGGCCGCCTTTTTCATTGACATCGGCGGGGTTCTGTTTTATGATTGTCCCATAAGATAATCCACCTCAGGAGGTTGCCAATGGCGACAGTAGAGCTTAGAAACATCACCAAGGTGTACGAGGGGGGCGTCAAAGCGGTCGACAACGCGAACCTGACGATCAATGACAAGGAGTTCGTGGTTCTCGTCGGGCCTTCGGGCTGCGGGAAGACCACGACCCTCAGGATGGTCGCAGGCCTGGAAGAGATTTCCGGGGGCGAGTTGTATATCGACGGGAAGCTCATGAACGACGTGGCGCCGAAGGACCGGGACATCGCAATGGTGTTCCAGAACTATGCCCTGTATCCCCACATGACGGTGTACGACAACATGGCGTTCGGTCTGAAAATCCGGAAGTATCCCCGAGCGGAGATCAACACGCGCGTGCACGAAGCGGCCCAGATCCTCGACATCGAGGAGCTCCTGGACAGGAAGCCCAAGGCGCTCTCGGGCGGGCAGCGCCAGCGCGTCGCGGTCGGCCGCGCCATCGTGCGGAAGCCGAAAGTCTTCCTGTTTGACGAGCCCCTGTCCAACCTGGACGCAAAGCTCAGGGTCCAGATGAGGGCCGAGCTTTCCGCCCTTCACCACAGGCTGCAGGCGACCATGATCTACGTGACCCACGACCAGATCGAGGCCATGACCATGGGCGACCGCATCGTCGTCCTCAAGGACGGCCTCATCCAGCAGATCGGCACTCCGCTGGGCCTGTACAACACGCCGGTGAACAGGTTTGTGGCCGGCTTCATCGGCTCTCCGCCGATGAACTTCATGAAGGTGAGCCTGAAGATGGAGGGGGGGAAGCTGTTCGCCGACGAGGGGACCTTCAGGCTGGAGCTCACGCCGCAGCAGACCGAGACCCTCCGCAACTACGCGGGCAAGGACGCGATCCTGGGCGTCAGGCCCGAAGACCTCCTGTACTCGGAAGCTCCCGAGAGGACGAACAACATCGCGACGAAGGTGGAGGTCATCGAGCCCCTCGGATCCGAAATCCACCTCTGGGTCAGCACGAAGAACAACCAGCTCGTCGCCAAGGTTGCCCCCCGTCACACCTTCCACATCGGGGACGTGGCGAGCTTTCACCCTGACCTGACGAAGATACATTTCTTCGACTTGGAAACGGAGAAGGCGATCTTCTGAGCTCGGCGGCTCCTCCTACGGCAGTCGACCCTCGTTGCGCTTCAAATACTGCTTCGTCAGGAAACGGGTGAGGGCGAGTTTCCGTGCCACGTCCCGCCGTTCACGGGCGATCTGCGTGAAGAAGACCCTGGTGGTCACACCGCCGTCGATCGTTCCGACACCGACACCGCGGTCGTGCAGCACCTGCAGCCGCTCCAGGCGGTAGGCGACGCGTTCGAGCTGGAATGCCGTCCTGCGCAGGCGCTCGAGGAGCGCCCCAATGGCACGTCTCTCCCGGAGAACCTCGACGGCCGAGCCGATCCGCCCCGCCCGGTCCTCGAACGCCCACTTTCGCGTGATCGCCTGGTTCCGCGCCAGCTCCTGGTGCGCGGCGTTGAACTCGCGGCTGAGCTGGAGATACAGCCGGGCATTCACCTGGATGAGCCTGAGCGCATTTGCCTGCACGAACTGGCGCCGCTCGTCCCGCCACTGGGTCCTGAACTGCTCCAGACCGGTGGCGGCGACCGGCACGGTGCGGTAGACCTCCCCCGGCCTTTTCTCCACGACCGTGCCGGGGATCGCCGTGAGATCCCTGCCCTGGTCGTCGGTGACCACGACCTCGCCTTCATCGCAAGTCACGAGGACGTCACCGGTCTCGGGCGCGGTCACCGTGAAATCGGTTCCCCGAACGCCCATCGTAGCGGAGTCCGATTTCACCTTCACGCTCTGTGTCGACAGGAGCTTCGACACCTTCAGGGCGATCTGGCCGCCCAGGATGCCGATCGTGCTTTCCTTCTTGCCTTCGACAGTTGCAACCTCCACGGAGAACTGCGTGTCGGCGCTCATCCTGACGGTCATCCGGGGGAGCTGAGCGGACGTGATTGCCAGCTCGGCCTGCCCGTCGGACCCGGTCTTCACGAGGTCGAAAGTCTGCAGATCCTGCCCGATGGCGACCCCGTCGACATCGGCGCCGTCCCGCACCATGCCAACCGTTCCCTCGATGTATGAGATGCTTCCGATGCTGTCGTCGGCAAATGCGCCGGCCGCGCAGACGGCGAAAAAAAGCGCGGCCGCAAGGCCGCGCAGGAAGGGGAGCGTCAGAGGATCGCGAATATCATCCAATTTGTACCCTCCTCGACGAAGTAGTACTTCTGGTAGGCGGACCAGAACGGGATGCGGGAGGACATGTCCACCTTGGACCGCACGTTCAGCTCGTAGACCACGCCTGTCACACCTTCCACCGGGCTGGATGCCGGCTGCACGAAGACGCTGTCGAGGTCAAGCACATCGGCCAGAGGCGACTCGGGGAAATCCGCAGCGTCGAAATAGCCCAGCAGGGATGTCTTCAACTCATCCTTCGAGACGGTCTGACGCAGGCGCATGAACCGGATGTTCTCGCTCATGTGAGAAAGGGCCCCATCGGCGTCCTTTTTCAGGATGGCGCTCATGCAGGCCTCAAACGCCTCCGAGACCGCCTTGCGGGAATCCGAATCCGTCGCGGCCGCCGGCGGCTGCGCTTCCACTGCCGCCGCCTTCTGGGGAGACCACGTGAGGGGAGGAGGGTTCTGGCCTTCCCCGAGGATGTACCAGTCGGTCCCGACCCTGTGGATGAAGAACTGCTGCTTCATGTCCCAGAAGCTCACGTACTGGGAATAGTCCGTTTTCGCGGTGACCGTGTAGGTGTACGTCTCACCCCAGGCCTTCTGCATTGCCGGGGAAGCAGGGGCGATGACGGCAGTGTTCAGGTCGTACACGGAAGAAGGCTCCACCCCGGAGAGCGGTGCTTCCTTGAAAAACCCGGCCATCTCGGTCTCGGCATCCGCGCGCGTCACCTCGGACTTTGTTTTCGTGAGATAGATCGAGCCG
>JBEKXR010000279.1:0-5643 GCA_049511935.1 Spirochaetia bacterium
CGGGCGATCACCATACCGTTGTGCTGAAATGCGACGGCACAGTCTGGGCATGGGGGCACAACTTGCGGGGCTAGCTTGGGGATGGAAGCGGGACGGATCGGTACACGGCAACGCAGGTCACGGCTCTATCGGGAATAGTCGCCATCGCCGCTGGAGGGGAACACACCGCGGCACTAAAGGGCGACGGCACGGTGTGGGCGTGGGGATCAAACCGGTATGGCGAACTGGGGGATGGCAGTACCGTGGCGCGTCCGGCACCGGTGCAAGCCGCAGGACTTTCAGGAGTAGTGCGATCGAAGCCGGGGGAGAACACACTGCAGCACTCATGAGCGACGAGATCGTCTTCTTTACCTGCCGCTACCTTGCCCACTTGAAGGTCCGTTCCACCGCCCTCTTCCAGTCGCCGTAGAGCTGGTCGCGATGGGTTTGCCCCATTTTGGGCCCGTACACCTTTTCGACCTTCCACTTCCGCTCCAGCTCCTCCCGGCTTTCCCAGAAGCCCACGCCCAGCCCGGCCAGATAGGCGGCGCCGAGGGAAGCCATTTCGGTGATGACCGGCCGTTCCACGGGGAGACCCAGGATGTCCGCCTGGAACTGCATGAGAAAGTCGCTCTTGGTCGCGCCCCCGTCCACGCGCAGCGAAGGGGGCGCTTGCCCGCAGTCCGCTTCCATGGCCCCCAGCACGTCCTTGGTCTGGTAGGCCATGGATTCCAGGGCGCTGCGGGCGAGGTGTTCGATGCCCGTGCCGCGGGTGATGCCGATGATCAGGCCCCGGGCGTACATGTCCCAGTACGGAGCGCAGAGTCCCGTGAATGCGGGCACCATGTAGACCCCGCCGGTGTCTGGCACCTTCTCGGCCAGGGCGCTCGCCTGGGCGGCGTCGCCGATGACGCCCAGGCCGGTCTTCAGCCACTCGATGGCCGCTCCGCCGATGAAGATCACCCCTTCCAGCGCGTACTCCACCCGGTCCCCGATGCACCAGCCCAGGTCCGTGGTGAGGCCGTGCTTGGAGCGCACTGGGGCCGTGCCGGTATTCATGAATACCGCTAGCGCCGTCCCGTAGGAGTTCTTGGCCATGCCGGGGTGAAAACAGGCCTGGCCGAAGGTGGCTGCGTGCTGGTCCCCCGCGTCCCCGGCGATCGGCACCTTCGCACCCGACACGTCGGGAGAGGTGTACGCCATGACCCCGCTGGAAGGCAGGAGCTTCGGCAGGATCTTCTCGGGTATCCCGAGCCAGCCCATGATCTCCCGGTCCCAGGCCAGCTCGTGGATGTCCAGCAGCATCGTCCTGGAGGCGTTGGAGAAGTCCGTCACGTGCGCCGAGCGGCCCGTCAGGTTCCAGATCAGCCAGGAGTCGATGTTGCCCATGCAGAGGTTGTCGCGTTCGATCTGCCGCCGGACCTCTGGCACATTGTCCATGAGCCACTTGATCTTTGTGGCCGAGAAGTAGGCGTCGATCACCAGGCCGGTCTTTTCCATCACCGCTGTTTCGTGGCCGGCGGCCTTCAACTCGTCGCAGATGGCGGCGCTCCAGCGGCACTGCCAGCAGATGGAGTTGTACAGGGGACGCCCGGTGTCGCGTTCCCAGAGAATGGTGCTCTCGCGCTGATTGGTGATCCCGATCCCCAGGATCTCCTTCGGCTCGACTCGGCCCTCTTTCAGCGCCTGTGCCATGCAGTCGTGCACGGACGTCCAGATCTCGACGGGATCGTGCTCGACCCAGCCCGGGTGCGGGTAGATCTGCCGCAGCTCCCGGTAGGCCATCGAATGGACCATCCCCTCGTGGTTGAACAGGATCACCCGGCTGCCGGTCGTGCCCTGGTCAATGGCCAGGATGTAGCCTTTCTTGCCCATTTGCCGCCTCGTCTCCTTCCCGGGTCCGGGCCTCAGGCCCGGATCAAGACCTTGAGGACCTTCTCGCTGCTCAACGCCTCAAATGCCTCCGCGATGTCCGACAGGGCGAAGGTCGCGGAGACGTACTTGGCAAGGTCCAGCTTCCCCGCGGACAGCCACTCCAGCACCTGCCGGTTCTGCGCCGCCGTGGAGGCATGGGATCCGTACACCGAAAGCTCCTGGTAGTGGATCGCGTTGCTGTCCAGGAAACACCTGCCCTCCCCGGGAATTCCGCCGAACAGGCTGATACGTGCTTGCGGGGCCGCCATCGTCATCGCCGCTGCGTGGGCGTCTCCGGAAGGGCAGGCCGTGATGATGACGTCGGCGCCCAGACCGTCGGTGCGGTCCCTGACGAAACGATTCGCATCGCCCGAGGCCGTGTTGATCGTGTCCAGGGGAGGCAACATGGTCCGCGCCACCTCCAGCCTGGCGTCGGAAACGTCGGAGAGGATCACCCGCTTTGCGCCCTTCCTCAGCGCCAGCTCCGCGTGGACGCAGCCTATGAAGCCGGAACCGAAGATGAAGACCGTGTCCTCCGGCCCGATCTGCAGGAACTCCTGCCCGTTCAGGCAGCAGGCGGCAGGCTCAGCCAGGACGGCCTGCTCCGTGGGGACCGAATCGACGACCGGTAGGACGTTGCCCATCGCCAGGGCCTGCGCGGGGATCTCCATGTACTCGGCGAACGTGCCGTCGAAGTCGAAACCTATGGTGCGCAGGCTGACGCACATGTTTGTCTTCCCGGCCCGGCACCAGCGGCACTCCCCGCAGCCGATCGCCGGAACCACCGCGACTCTTCGTCCGGGCTCCAGCCCCCTGACAGAGGAGCCGACCTCCTCGATCAGCCCGCAGGCCTCGTGTCCGATCACGCGTGGCGGGCGGATCCGGTCGCTGCCGTGGCGGTACGTGCGCAAGTCCGTTCCACATATGGCTGCGCACAGCACCCGCATGAGCGCGGTGTCCGGGCGGATCCGCGGCTTTTCGCGGTGCAGCAGGCGCAGCGCCCGGTCCTCCGTGCAGGCGAAAGCCCTCACGTCACACCATCGAGAACCCGCCGTCCACGATCAGGGTCTGGCCCGTGCAGTAGTCGGAGTCTTCCGACGCGAAGTACAGCAAGGCGCCCAGCAGGTCCTTTGTCCTGCCCAGGCGCTTCATCGGGATGCCCTCCATGACCTGCCTGACCCAATTCGGGTCCGCCATGGCTGCCTTGGCCATGCCCGTGTCCGTCGTGCCGGGCAGGATGGCGTTGACCTGGATGTTGTGCGGGGCCAGCTCCAGCGCGAAGACACGGGTCAGGGGAAGGACGGCCCCCTTGGTGGAGCTGTAAGCGCACAGCCCCGCCTGCCCACCGACCGCCGCGATAGAGGAAATGTTGATGATCTTCCCGCCCTTGCGCTTGATCATCTCGCGGGCCGCGGCCGCCGCACAGAAGAACAGGCCCTTCACGTTCACCGCCAGCACCTTGTCCCACATCTCCTCGGTAGTCTCCAGGACCGGGGCGGTGAACAGGATGGCGGCGTTGTTCACCAGGATGTCCAGCCCGTCGAACTTCTTGGCGGTTTCGGCCACCAGGCGCTCGGCTTCCGCTTTCCTGCTGACGTCGGTCTTGAGGAACAGGGCCTTGCCGCCGGAAGCGCAGATCCCCGCGGCCACCGAGCCTCCGGCCTTGTCGTCCACGTCGGCGACGACGACGCTCGCGCCCTCCTGGGCCAGCCCGATCGAATAGGCCTCCCCGATCCCCTGAGCCCCGCCGGTTACGATCGCGACCTTGCCTTGCAGTCTCATCGCCCCACCTCCTGTCAGAGATACCTGCCCCCGCGCTGGCGGGGGATCAACGCGCCCGCTGTTGTCGCGAGCGGGATCCAAGGAACAAGCTTTGGTGTAAGGCCAAACACCACCAGCGTCGGTGACATGAGCAGCCGGGGGAATCCTCTACGGTTCTGAATCGCACGGCTTACGCGGATCCTCTTCCCTGTTATGAGTACAGTGCCGGCCTGCGCTGTCTGGCTGGTCATGGCGCTCCTCTTCATGCGAGGGAATCAATAGTAAAAATGTTATAATAGAACCATATATCGATATCTTATTATCATTCGAGATCCCAGTTGTCAAGACTTCTTTCAAGGGAATAAGGCCTCGGCGCCTCTACGGCTTCGCGAGCTCAAAGGACTTGGCAGGCATGAGATCCGCACAATACAATTCACTATATTGTAGATATATAGCACCAAATCCAACAACCATGGTATTCGGCGTGCGGAGCTATTCTGATATCATCGGAAAAGGCTGCATCGACCGCTGCATTTTTCGCTTTGACTTTCATAAGGCCATTTGTTAGAATCCAATCACGAGTAAGCACGACCGGGTACAGGAAATCGTCAATACCTTGCGCATCCGCAACATGGTGAACATCCGCGAGCTCACAAAGAAGTTCGAAGTGTCCGAGATGACCATACGCAGGGACCTGAGCCTTCTAGCCAAGGAGAATCTCGTAGACCTTATCCCGGGCGGCGCTATCCTGAAACGCCCGGAGGACAACGATAGCCGCTACCTGGTCACCAACGAGGAATCGGTCCGTACGATCGAGAAGCTCAAGATCGGACAGCGAGCAGTCTCGCTCATCGAGCCCAACGAGACCATTATCCTGGACATCGGCACCACCACTGAATACCTGGCGAAGTACCTGCGGGAAGACGCCCCGATCACGGTCTTGTGCTACACACTTAATACGCTGGTGGAAGTGTACAAGAAGAAAAACTGCTCGATCATCTTCGCCGGCGGGTATTTTCATCCGCAGACCATGACGTTCGAGTGTTCGGAAGGCATCGAGCTGATCAAGCGAACCCGAGCCGACAAGGCATTCGTTTCGGCTGCCGGCATCCACAACGAGTTGGGGATCACGACCGTGTACCCCCACGAGCTTCAGGCCAAGAAGGCCATCCTGAGCTCGGCCAAGACCCGGATCCTGGTGGTGGACTCCTCGAAGTTCGGCCAGACCAAGAGCATCTACTTCGCGGACATTTCCAGCTTCCAGACCGTGATCACCGACACCGGCATCCCGGAAGAATACGCCCGATTCATCCGCGACCTCGGTGTCGAGCTGATCCTGGCCTGATCAGTCCATGTAGTAGCCGCCGTTGATGTTGACGGTCTCTCCGTTGATGTAGCCCGACTCCTCGGAAGCGAGGAAACACATCAGGGCGGCCATGTCCTGCGCGGTTCCCAGGCGGCGAACCGGGATGCGCGAGGCGATGTCGTCCTTCTTGGCGTCGTCCCAGTAGTGCATCAGGTCCGTCATGACCGCGTGCGGCGCGATAGCGTTGCAGGTGATGCCGAACGGACCGAGCTGGCGCGCCACCGAGCGCGTCAGACTGATCACCGCTCCTTTGGAGGCCCCGTAGGCGAAGACGGTGGTGTTGTCGCCGTTCTTGCCGGTGATCGAAGCCACGTTCACGATGCGCCCGTAGCGCTGCGACTTCATTATCGGGGCCACGGCCCGGATCGCGTACAGAACCCCTTTCACGTTCACGTCGAGGGTCTTGTCGATGATCTCGTCGGTTGTATCCTCGATTGTACCCGGGATCAGCACCCCCGCGTTGTTGACCAGGATGTGCAGGGCCCCGAGCTGCTCCCGGGTCTGTTTGATGAGCGAATCTACCTGCTGTCGGCTGGCCACGTCACAGAGCCGGCCGCAGGCTTTCCCGCCTCGGGATTCGATGTCGGCCACCGTCTTTCCCATCGCCGCCTCGTCGATGTCGG
>JBEKXR010000280.1:0-5595 GCA_049511935.1 Spirochaetia bacterium
GTCAGAGTCAGGGTCAGAGTTGAGCTACATGGAACCGCCGGTTTTCCGGTAGGCTCCTAATTCCCTACACCGTAGGGAACTGAAATGGGCGATACTGGATTTGATCGGGGACACGATTCTCTCGGCCCGATCAACACGGGCTGAGGGGCATGTCGCGCGGGATCGGACGACCATCGAGTGAATCGGGTTAGGCATTCGTAGGTTTAGGCAAATTTTCCTGCGTCGACCCCTATATTCTTATAGCGTGGCCGCGATTTCCGCGGGCACGGCGACAGCGGGACAGGTGACAGGAGGAGAAACAATGCAAAGGCGCAAATTGGGGAAAAGCGGCTTGGAAGTCTCGGCTATCGGGCTCGGCTGCATGGGAATGAGCTATGCCTACGGTCCGGCTGGGGACAAGAAGGAGATGATTGCTCTCATACGCAAAGCCATCAAACGCGGCGTCACATTTTTCGACACGGCCCAAATCTACGGTCCGTTCACGAACGAAGAGTTTGTGGGCGATGCCCTCGCTCCTTTCCGTGCGCAAGTGGTGATAGCCACCAAGTTCGGGATCAAGATCGATCCCAGCGGGCAGCAGGTTGTGGATAGTCGGCCCGAGCACATCAAGCAGAGCGCCGAGGGCTCACTCAAGCGACTCAAAATCGAGGCTATTGGCCTGTTCTATCAACACCGTGTTGACCCGGACGTGCCAATCGAAGACGTAGCAGGAGCGGTAAAGGACTTGATTCGGGAAGGCAAGGTCAAGCACTTCGGCCTTTCCGAAGCAGGAGTGCAAACGATCCGTCGCGCACACGCAGTCCAGCCGCTCACTGCTGTCCAGAGCGAATACTCGCTGTGGTGGAGACGCCCTGAAGAGGAAGTGCTGCCGACGCTCGAGGAACTTGGAATCGGGTTCGTTCCATTTAGTCCTCTTGGTAAAGGCTTCCTCACGGGAAAGATCGACGAGAACACGACGTTCGATAGTTCCGACTTCCGCAACACCGTTCCTCGCTTTACGCCGGAGGCTCGGAAGTGGAATCTGGCCCTGGTTGATCTGCTTCGCAAGATCGCAGAACGGAAGAAGGCGACACCTGCTCAGATAGCGCTCGCCTGGCTGCTTGTCCAGAAGCCGTGGATTGTTCCAATCCCGGGCACCCGGAAGCTGGAGCGCCTGGACGAGAACATCGGGGCAGCTGCAGTCGAGCTCACGTCCGAGGATTTGCGTGAGATCGATAGCGCCGCCTCAAAGATCACGATCCAAGGGGCGCGGTATCCCGAACACTTGGAGAAAAGGACCGGTCTCTGAGCAGCCGGCAGGGCATGCTGGAGTCAAGATCATAAGCAATAACATCGAAGGAAAAGTCGTCGTCATCACGGGCGCGAGCAGCGGGCTGGGCGAAGCGACCGCCCGCCTTCTCTCCGCGCAGGGCGCGTGCGTTGCCCTGGGTGCGCGGCGCTTTGATCGCATTCAGACGTTGGCGAATGAGCTGAAGGCGAGTGGTGGCAAGGCCATTGCCATAGCAACAGACGTCACCCAGTGCGACCAGGTCAAAAGGTTGGTCGACGCAGCCGTACAAGCATTCGGGCGAATCGATGTCATGATCAACAACGCCGGGTTGATGCCGCACTCGCCACTGGAGCGCCTCAAGATCGATGACTGGAACCGGATGATTGACGTGAACATCAAGGGAGTGCTGTACGGAATTGCCGCGGCGCTGCCGCATATGAAGCGGCAGAAAGCCGGGCATTTCATCAATGTCTCTTCCGTAGCTGGCCATAAAGTCCGCCCAGGCAGCGCAGTCTATGCAGCGACCAAGCATGCCGTCTTGGCCTTGTCCGAAGGGCTGCGAATGGAAGTGAAGCCCTACAACATCCGCACGACGGTGATCTCACCGGGCGCGGTAGCTACTGAGCTGCCGAACAGGATAACCGAGCCGGATGTCGCCGAGAGCGTCCGCAAGATGTACGAGATTGCGATTCCTGCCGAATCATTCGCGCGGGCAGTCGCCTTCGCAATTGGCCAGCCGGAGGAGATGGACGTGAACGAAATCCTCTTCCGGCCGACCCGCCAGGACCTGTAGGGCGAAGGAGAGCACCATGCGAGTTGGTATTCTGGGTTCGGGGCTGATGGGCGGCAAGCTCGGAACGATCTTCGCGCGTGCCGGGCATGAGGTGGTATTCAGCTACGCCCGCAGCGAGCAGAAGCTCAAGATGCTCGCCCGGGATGCTCGCGGAAACGCGCGGGCGGGTACGCCGCGTGAGGCCGCGCAGGACGCGGACGCGGTATTGCCGGCCGTGCACTGGTCGCGAATAGACGATGTGCTGAATCAGACCGGTGATTTGTCGGGCAAGGTGATCGTAACCTGTTCCCTCCCGATGAACGCCGATAACACCGAACTCGTCCTGGGCCACAGCTCGTCCGGCGCGGAGGAGCTTGCAAAGATGATGCCGAAGGCTCGGGTCGTCTCCGCATTCAATACAGTGCCCAGCGAAGTCCTTTTCGGCGTGTACGAAGCAAGGCGCACGGCCAGCCGACCCAGCCTCGTGCACTGCGGGGACGATTCGACCAGCAAGGGGATTGCCGCTGAGCTGATCAGCGACGTGGGTTTCGATCCTGTGGACGCTGGACCCTTGCGGATTGCTCGCTACACCGAGCCGTTCGCGCTGCTCGTCGGCCAACTGGCGTACGAGGGCAAAGGCGGCCCAGAACTGGCATACCGGTTCGAGCATGTCACCAACACGTGAAGGAGTTCAGAGATGGACATCAGGAGAAGCGGCTTACAGCCTTCCGGCAAAGGACAGGCCGAGTATTTTACCGGCACTGTGGGCATCGAAAAGCGGCGTTGGTAAGAGGTGATGAGAATGAGCAGAGAACCTTCAGCAGCCGAGAAAATGATCGGTGATTTCGCCCCCAAACTGGTTGAACTCACTGATCGCGTGCTTTTTGGCGATGTCTGGGAACGCCAAGAGCTATCGAAGCGCGATCGTAGCCTGGTAACAGTGGCTGCGCTGATCGCCATGAATCGTCCGGAACAGCTGCGATTTCACCTCGACAAGGCGTTGGACAATGGGCTCAAGGAGAAGGAATTGATCGAGGTAATCACCCATCTGGCGTTCTATTCGGGTTGGCCCAGCTCAATGAGCGCCATCATGATTGCAAAGGAGTTGTTCTCGAAAAAGGATGTTTCCAGTTGACCCAAAGTGCCGCCCATGGCGAGGCCATCGCCATGGGCGCAACTTTCTGAGATACTTGTCAAGGAGGTGCCTGACTTTGAAGGCTTCTGATAGCAGGTCGCCTGCATCTGGTTCCGTCGTGGAGCCATACGTGGTCAGGTTGGCCAGTTTGATCAAGGCTTATGCGCCACACGACGGCTGCTTCGAGCTACGCATTCCCGGGGTGCACGTGATTCGCCGCTCGCGAACGTACACGGAGCTGGTGCATGGCGTGCAGCAATCAGCCTTGTGCATCGTCGCGCAAGGCGCGAAGAGCGTGATGGTGGGGCGGGACGTCTATGAGTACGACGCCTCTCGGATGATCGTATTCTCGGTTGATATGCCTGTGGCTGCTCAGGTCACGCGAGCCAGCTTTTCCGAGCCTTTCCTCTGTCTCAGGCTGGATCTCGATCCGCAGGAGGTCGCCAAGCTGGTCTTGAAGGTATATCCCCAAGGTCTGCCTCCAGTTCACGAGAGCCGCGGCGTGTACGTCGGTCAGGCCGACGTGAATATCTTCAACGCAGCCATAAGGCTGGTCGAGTTGATAGCGCAGCCTGGGGATGCAGAACTGCTCGCCCCACTTGTCGTCGATGAGATTTTGATCCGTCTGCTGCGCAGTCCCATTGGTGTCCGGGTGGCCCAGATTGGCCTTACGGATTCCGGTGTGTATGGAGTCGCGAAAGCAGTGTCCTGGTTGCGCGCCAATTTCTCCCAGCCCATGAAAGTCGAAAAGCTGGCCAAGCTGGCGAACATGAGCGTTTCCTCTTTCCACCAGCACTTCAAGTCCGTCACTTCAATGAGCCCCTTGCAGTATCAAAAGGTGCTGCGTCTTCAAGAGGCGAGGCGTCTGATGTTGTCCCCGATGATGGACGCAGGTACTGCAAGTCGGCACGTAGGGTATGCAAGTGCTTCGCAGTTCAGTAGGGAATACGGCCGCTTCTTCGGGAGCACGCCAACCAAGGACATCGCCAGATTGCGTGAACAAGTGGGCGCAGCTGCTGGTGAATAGCGGAAGTGGCGCACCATCGCGCCATCGTTTGCCGCCGGAGCTTATTCCTTCTGGCCTCGCAGAACTTTGAACAATGTAAAGGGCGCCGCGCTCCTGGACCCCGATCATGATCGTTACGGAATACCCCTTGCTATCGTGAAGGCCGACTTTGCTTAACCGACTTTCGAAGCCTTGCTATTGATAGTGGGTCCGCGCCGTGCCGCGGATCGAACGGGCATCCGGCCGCTTCGAGAACGGCGCGGATGTAATGCTGTGGCATCTGAAGCTCCACCTGAAAAGGGCCGCAGCCTTCCTGCATTCCCCTGCCTTCTGCTATTCTACCGCGGCCGCAACCGCCAAAGTGGCGACTCCCAGCGGCGCGCAACCCGGCGTCATGCCTCTACCACTTTCATCCCCGGGAAGGCTTTTCTGTCACCGCTCCTCCGCTGAGATGAAGCACCTCTCCAAGCGGGTTTGTACGGCACGCACGTCGGCCATCTCGGAGGTCTGCGCATGATAGTAGAGCATGGTCATTTCGCTGCTGGAGTGTCCCGTCACCGCCCGTATCTTTTCCGGGGCAACGTGAGCCTCGATCAATTGGGAGTTGAGCCAGTGACGCCACGAGTGAAACGAGAGGTTGCGCCTTCTGCGCTCTGCCTCATCTATCCCGATGTCCGCCAGGGCCCGGTACAGTCCACGCTCGATCATCTTGTAGTCACAGGGCTTGTCCGGCGTCCTGTCCGACCAGAAGACCAACGGATCTTCGCCACCATGAGGGTTCACGGCCGCCAGCATCTCAAGCCCGCGGCTCACCATCGGCGGGACCGTGACCGAGCGGGCTTTGCCGTTTTTCGTGGTGCCTCCCATGATGCGTTCGGCGCTGTCATAGGATTGCAGTACTGACACCAGGAGCCGCTCCGCGTCGATATTCGACCGCCTGAGTGCGAGGACCTCCCCCATGCGCAGCCCGGCTACGGCCGCGAGCGCGGAGGCGAAGTACGCGCGGGGATCTATCCACTGCGCTTTGAAGATTCGGCGAAACTCGTCATCGTTGAGGATTCCACGTTCGGCGCTCTTGCCAGATGCCCGTTCGATCCGCGGCACGGCGGGGACCCGCTCCTCGTCCTCTGCCGCTTCGAGCACGGCGCGGATGCAATCCAGCGCACGGTTGATCGTGCTACTGGAGTAGCCGTCCTTGAACATGCCGTTTCGAAAATCTTTCAAGGCTGCGCGATTAATCTGGTGGAGCTTCATCTGCCCCAGGACAGGAAAAACATGCTTCTCGAATGTCTGCCGCTTCTCCACGCACTGGCGGTAGGACAGCCGCTTGCCGCTCGCGTGCCTGTCCAGGGCCCAGCGGCCGTTATAGCTGAAGAAGTCGGAGCCCGCGAACACTGCAAAGGCGATGCCGG
>JBEKXR010000281.1:0-5595 GCA_049511935.1 Spirochaetia bacterium
AGGGACTCAGTGACCAGGTTCAACCAGCTCGCGGGAACCCGGCTTTCGACCTTGCGGGAAGTCGTGGACTACCAGCAAAAGCCGGAGGGACGCGGCTGGCTGCGCGCCCTGGAAGGTCGGGCGGCCGACGGGGCCGGCGCCCTGGCGCCAGCCCTCGCCGATCGGGTGCGCCAGTTCATCCTCGAGGACAGGACGCACATTCCCGGCGCGCTTGCCGCGCTGAAGGCAGAGGATCTTCCTGCCTTCGGAGAGCTGGTCTCTGCCTCCCACCGGGCATCGAAAAAATACCTGTGGAACATTGTCCCCGAGATCGACTATCTGCAGAGATCCGCCTGCGGGCTCGGCGCGGCGGGCGCGTCGGGATTCGGCGCGGGGTTCGGCGGGAGCATCTTCACCGTCACTTCAGCAGATCGTGCAGAGGAGCTGTTGGCCCGGTGGCGCACGAGATACGGTGCGCGTTACCCGGGCCGCGCCGCCGAATCGGCATTCTTCCCCGCCCAGCCGGGGCCTGGAATTGAGGTCTGGACCGACTCAGGCCCCGCGCGGTTTGCCGACGAGATCTTTCAGACCTGAGATCCGTTCATCGCCGCCAGGACCTTGAACAAGCCCTGTGTCCCGAGGTTCTCCAGGCCCTGTGCCTGCGCCGACACGTAAAACTGGTCGACGAGCGCAAGACCGGGCAGCGCGAGCTTCATGCGCCGCGCTTCCTGGAGGGCGATCCCCATGTCCTTCACGAAGTGCTTGATGTAGAAACCGGGCGCAAAGTCGCCTTTCGCGATCCTGCTGCCCAGGTTGTTCAGCGACCACGAGGCGGCCGCGCCCTTGCCGATGATGTCGATCACCGCCTCCATGCCCAGGCCGGCTGTCCTGGCGTAGAGGAGCGACTCGATCGTCCCGATCATCGTCCCGGCAATCGCGATCTGATTGGCCATCTTGGTGTGCTGGCCGGCCCCGGGCCCGCCCATGAGCGCAACCGTTTCCCCCATCTTCTGGAACAGGGGAAGCGCACGATCGAATGCCGGTTTCTCTCCTCCGACCATGATGGCAAGGCGCGCCTCACGGGCGCCGACATCACCTCCCGACACCGGCGCGTCAAGGGCGGCCACAGACCGAGCGCGCGCCGCCTCGTGAATCCTGACGGCCATCGTGGGATCGGACGTACTCATGTCACAGACAAGTGAACCGGCCCGGACGCCCGCCAGGATGCCGTCCGCGCCGAAGTAGACCTGCTCTACTTCTTGGGGGAATCCGACCATGCAGAACACGATGTCGCTGCCCTGGGCGACCTCTCTCGGCGTGGGACACCACACGGCCCCTGCAGCCAGCAGCTCGAATGCCTTGCCCCGGGTCCTCGTGGTGAGCGACACGGGATACCCCGCCTTCTGCAGGTGCCCGCACATCGACTTTCCCATGACGCCGATGCCCACCCAGCCCACCTTTGTTTCCGGCATTGCGATTCTCCTCGTTCTCAGAACATGCTATCAAAGCTTTTCAAGAGGCGGCTCTGGATCGCCGAGCTTCATCACCGGCCCGTCGCTGGGCGACGCCCAGCGCACCGCATTTCGGATCACCAGCTGCACCTCCCGTTGCTTGTAGGTCGGGAAGGTCTCATGCCCGGGCCTGAAATAGAAGATCCTTCCCTTGCCGCGCGTGTAGCAGCAGCCGGACCTGAACACGTTGCCCCCGGCAAACCAGCTGATGAATACCGTGGCCTCGGGGGACGGCACGTCGAATCGTTCGCCGTACATCTCTTCATGCGTGATCTCGAACCAGGGACCCAGGCCGTCGGCGATCGGGTGGCCCGGCTCCACCACCCAGAGGCGTTCTTTCTCGCCGGCCTCACGCCAGCGCAGCAGGCAGCTCGTGCCCATCAGCCGGGTGAACGGCTTGGACATGTGGGCGGAGTGCAGGACGACGAGGCCCATGCCCTGCAGGACCCTCTGCTGGACCCGGGCGGCGACTTCGTCCGCGACCTCGTCGTGCGCCAGGTGGCCCCACCAGATCAGCACATCGGTGGACTCGAGCGTCCCGGCGCCGAGGCCATGCTGGGGGTCGTCGAGTGTCGCCGTGCGGACATTCATGTCCGGCTCGCGTCGCAGAGACTCCGCGATCGCCCCATGGATGCCGTTCGGGTAGATCGCCGCAACCCCTGGATCACTTTTTTCGTGCCTGTTCTCATTCCACACCGTCACGCGAATAGTTGCTGCCATGCCTCCTTTTACACGTTTTTTGCAATTTGATCGCGTCCCCCTGACACAAGCGCGATTATTCCTGTTACAGTAAGGAGGGTGGGACGTCCGTGAGATCCCGGTCGCTGGGAATCATTTTCATTGCCGCTGTCATCGTGCCCAGCATCCTCCTGGCGGTTCTCTCCATCAGGTCGGCGGGGAGGGAGGAAGCCTGGATGGAGAAGCAGATGGCGGCAACCCTCGATGCCGAGGTGACTCACGCCGCGGGCCTGGCGGGCACCGAGGTAGGACGGGTCATCGACGATCTGCGTGCCGCGCTGGATGTCCCCCCGGGCGGCGATTACGGGCGGATCCTCTCGCGGTGGAAGAGCACGACCGCCCTCGTGGCCGTACCCTTCATGCTTTCCCCGCGCTACGGGATACTCTGGCCTCCCTCCGACACTCGCGCGGACGACGAGCAGAGACGGTTCCTCAGAGAGAACGGGACCTTCCTCAGCGACAGGGCAGCGACGACAGTGTTTCAGAACATTGCCGTCAGGTACCAGGACGAGATTCTCGCGGAAACCTCACGCGCGCAGAACCTCGCCGCCGCACCCCAGGCGCAGGGTGAAATCGCCCAAGCCACCACGGACACCGAAGGCACCGCGCCTCCGGCGCAGGCTGAGAGCGCCCCCGCCCCATCGACAGTGCCGGAAAGACGCGCCGCATCGGAAGCGCAGGCAGGCGCAGCGGCGGCTCCTTTCGCCCGTCAAATGGCAATCGACGCGTTTGCGCAGAGCCCCGGCATCCAAAACCGCGTGTACGAGGAAGCCCGCGAAAAAGGCGATCAGTTGAACGCGAGGGTTGTCGAGCCGATGGCGAAGGATCGGTCCGCGGCGGGCGCGGACAAAAGCCTCCCCGCCGCCGCCCTGAACGACGAGGCCGCGAAACCTGCCCCGGCGTTGAAGGCGTTGAAGGCATTGAAGAAATCCGCGGTGCCCGCAAAGGAGCAGCCGTCCCAGTTCGTCCTCACCTCGCGGCTTCTCAGCCAGATCGCCTCCCAGGGAGACTCCGGGCTGATCCCCCGGTTCATCGGGGAGAAGCTTGTGTTCCTGTTCTGGGAGCGCCAGAAGGACGGCAGGATCGCGGGATGCGAGATCGCGGCGAGCGCCTTCCGCGGACGCATCGCGGGCGTGCTGACATCGACCTGGTCCCCCGTGCGGATCCTCACCCTGCTCGACGAGAATGGGGAGCCGCTTGCCACGCCTCCCGACGCCGCGGGGCGCGACTGGCGCCGGCCTTTCGTTTCCCGTGAGATCGGAGAGTCGCTCCCCCGGTGGGAGGCCGCTGCGTATCTCACCCGGCCCGATTCGATTTCCGCCCAGGCACGCTCCTCATCGCTTGTCATCTGGATCATGGTGATGATCCTGTTCGTCTCCGTCACAGGCGGCGGGACCATGGTGCTCTCGTCGGTCTACGGTGAACTGCGCCTCGCCCAGCAGAAGGCCACTTTTGTCACCAACGTGTCGCACGAGCTGAAGACGCCGCTCACCTCCATCAGCCTTTTCGTCGACCTCCTACGCAGGAAGGGGCCTCTGCCTTCATCCAAGAAGGAACAATACCTTTCGCTGATGGCGTCGGAGACGGAGCGGCTGACCCGGCTCATCAACAATGTCCTGGATTTCTCCCGCGACAATGGAGCCCGACGCTACGCGATGAAGACGGTCGACGCCTCCCTGGTGTCAGGCCAGATCGTCGAGAGCCAGAGGGTGCGGCTCGAAAGCAGGGGCTTTAGCCTGTCGTTTGAGCGTGCCGCCCTGGATTTCCTGGTGCGCGCGGATCCGGAAGCGCTGAAACAGGTTCTTCTCAATCTTCTTTCAAACGCGGAGAAGTACTCGGCGGAGAAGAAAGAGATCGCCGTAACGATTGCGCGCACGCAGGCGTCGGTCGTCATCACGGTGCGCGACCGTGGCATCGGGATCCCGGAGAAGGACAGGGAAAGAGTTTTTCGCGAGTTCTACAGGGTCGATGACTCTCTCTCCAGCGGGGTGCAGGGCACGGGACTGGGGCTCACGATCGCGCGGAGGATCGCGCGGGATCACGGGGGAGACGTCACGTGCGCGCCGCGGGACGGGGGAGGCACGGATTTCACCGTGTGCCTCCCCGCCATGGACGAGGGGGAGGCTCCGGCATGAAACAGCGGATCCTGGTCGTCGAGGACGACCCGGCAATTCTGACTGGTCTCGTGGATCTCCTGCAAGGGGAGGGGTTCACTGTCGTCCAGGCCACAACCGGGACGGCTGCCCTTGCCCGTCACGGGGAGGGCGCGCCCGACCTCGTGCTCCTCGACGTCATGATTCCAGAGAAGAGCGGCTACGACGTGTGCCGCGAGATCCGGCGCACCGACCCTGTGACGCCGGTGATCATGCTCACGGCAAAGGGCCAGGAGATCGACCGGGTCGTCGGCCTGGAGCTGGGCGCGGACGACTACGTGGTGAAGCCCTTCGGCGCCAGCGAGCTCGTGGCGCGGATCAGGGCCGTTTTGCGCCGGGGCCGGCCGCGGCAGAGCCCGAGGGATGAGAAGCCCCTCAGTTTCGGTGACGTCACGGTGGACCCGCGAACGATGCGGGGGAGCAAGGCCGGCCGGGAGTTCGACGTGAGCAGGCGGGAGCTCGTCCTGCTCCAGCTCTTCATCTCTCGCGAGGGACAGGCGCTGGATCGCTTCACTCTCATGGACGAGGTGTGGGGTGTGCGCTACGAGGGGACGACCAGGACCCTGGACCAGCACATCGCGGGCCTGCGAAAGAAGGTGGAGGATGACCCCTCCCATCCGCGTCACATCACCACGGTCCATGGGACGGGCTACCGGTTCACCGCGTCTCCGTGATGCCATGGAGCACCGTGGCGGGGCACTTTACAACCACGGCGGACAGGTTATACTCGGCATCCGAGTGAAGAGAAAGCTTCTATCAATCCTGGCCAGCATTCTGGCCGTTTTTCCCGGGCGTCGCGCCTACCTTCCAATGATGGCGGCGACATCCGTGCTGGGATTGGTGCTCTTCCTCATGTTCCCCCCGGCCGCTCCCGTGACCGGCGGCGGGGCCCTGTTGATTCACAACGCCCGTGCGGCGCATGGGCCCGTCAATACGGCAGACCGCGCGAAAATCCCGAGAAATCACTACCTCACGCTGAATCCGGGCGACACCGTGGACCTGTCGCCGGGTCCCGTGAGCTTCGGCAAACACCCGGAGCTCCTCTCCCGCCTTGGCATGACGTCGAGGTACCGTGCGCGAGTGTCGGGCCACACGGTGCTGACCATTGGGAAAGGCAGGGCACGGCACCAGGTCTACCTGTTCGTGAGCCCTCTCCCGTCACGGCAGGTGAGCCGTGATGACGTGGACTGGTACAAGACCCAATATGGAACAGG
>JBEKXR010000282.1:0-5585 GCA_049511935.1 Spirochaetia bacterium
GCCCCGCTGAGGTCGCCGGACTGGATGGTGCTGGCGAAGCCTGTCCTCTCGTACGACACGCTTCCCCAGATATTCACGACGGGTATCGCCCCCTTCTCCAGAACGAAGCTCGCGATGAAATGGTCCTGTGTCGGGTCACCCGTCAACCCGCCACCCGAATTGAGTGTCCAGGGCCAGAAGTAGCCGAGATTCAACTCAAAGATCCTGGTGATCTTGAGCCCGGCCTCCCCGTAGATGCCCATATTGTAAGAGTTCAGGGTCGATTCGGTGATCAGGTACGTGAGGGTATTCAGTACGTATGCGCTCCGGTTACGCTCGTACCCGGAATCGTAGATCTGCGGCTGGAACGAGCCGGTGTAGATCTGGTACTGCAGCTTGTAGGTGAAATCAGGGATGATCAGGTTGCCTTGGAAACCCGCGGCTGCACCCCAGTTCTTGATGGACATTTGAGCCGAAAGGTCAAGGACTGCCTTGGTGGCGAATCCAGGGCTGATCGAGATGAACGCCGGATCGGTCGGTACAGTCCGGAAATAGGGAATCATCAGAGCGCCGTCAGTGATGAATGCCAGACCCAGGAAGTCGGTCTCCACGAACGGCAGCTCGAGGTCCACGCCCGGATTGATAAAGATCGGGTTGCCCGCGGCGGCGGGCCCCGAGGCACCGTTGGCGTCGATGAAATCTCGCGCGGGATTCAGGTCCACGATCGCCGACACGCCCAGTGCCATGCGGGACCCCGGCACAGGCCGAGCATAGAACCGGCCGCCCATAATGTCCAGCGGCTCCAGAGTTCCGGCCACGATGTCGGGGGCAAGGTCGTTCACCATTGCCTCGAAGCCTCCGCCGGCGCCGTCCACGCCGACATTCAAGCCTATGTGCCGCACGTTCGGGAAGTCCGCGTCATTGGCGAAGTTGCTCATGACGAGGCCGTGGCCCATCGTGATTTCGTCCAGATCCCCGACCTTCAGGAAGAAGGGGTCCCTCTGCTTGCCGTACTCGATGTACTTGATCTTCAGCAGAAGGTCGCGTGTGAAGTCCGCCACCTGGTTCGTCAGTCCGGTCTGGTCCCGACCGAAGCTCCACGGGTCGTTGCCGGCGGGCCGGTACCAGTCGCTTTCGTTGAACATGTCGGCCTGGTAGATGACAGGCAGGTACAGTGCCGTCTTCACCTTGCCCAGCGTGAAGGTCGGCTCGAACACGGCCATCGCGTAGGTCAGGTCCTTGCCCGGGTTGTACGGGTCTGCGACAGTCAGGGACCCGATTTCCAGACCGAGGATACCTCGCAGCGCGGTGAGAATATTGTCCATCATGCTGTTGGTTTGGGGCGCCGGCGCTGTCGTCGGTTTCTGGCAAGGATTGCTGCCCTGGTTGCCTTGTTGCAGGGATGATTGATACGCCTTGTTGACGTTCAGTGTCTCGTTCACATCAAGTTTCGTGAACTTCATCTCATCCTGGAGGCCCTGGAGAACATCCTGGGGTATCTGAAAGGCTTTGAAATCGTGCGCCGCAGTGTCGGCGGCGAACCCCTGCGGCACGTCCAGCGCCGCGCCGGCGGCGTTCTGGATCCACCCGGTCCCCTCCAGCGTGCTCAGCTTCGCGTTGACGGTGTCAGTCACCTCTATGACGACGTCGAATCCGCAGACACCGCAGACGGAGGACCCGGCCTTGATCTGGTACAGGTCTTTCGTGGACGCTTTGCCCGCCACGGTGCGCACCTTGCCAAAGGCCATGGAGAACACGTCCTGCCCGCCCGTGTCCCCGCGCAGCTTCTCCAGCGTGAAGTTCGTGTTTCCGGCGACCTTGATGATCGTGCTCGTATGGTTCAGCTTCAGCTCTGCAACGTCCCTCTTTCCCGTGACGATTGTATATCCGACCTTCAGCTCGTCGCCGTCGGTCGGTTCGCCCAGCGAAGCGCCTTTGTCGTCCCTCACATCGAAGATGCCGCTGTTGTTTTCGTGGTACACCATGGTGACTGATATTGCCGGCGGTTTCGGCGCTGCCGGCGCCGACTGCGCACAAAGAACCCCGGGCAGCGCCAGGAACGCCGTCAGAGCAATCGCGGCGGGATATCTTATCCGCATGCTACCCTCCGTTTCCTAGAAGAGCGTGATCGAGCTCTGCAGCCCGGACGTGACGGTCCACGGGTTGGGCGACTGACGCGGGTCATACGTAAGGATGTACACAAAGGATATGATTGCCGGCCCTGACTGGAAGCTCAGCTGGCCCTGGACGGCCGCATTCTGCGGGCTCACCAGGTCCCCGAAGCTCCCGATCGCCTTCTTGTCATAAACAAAGTTGAAGCTGAATCCAGACAGCACGCCGGAAACAAGGGACAGGATCCCGTTCAAGTGGGGCTCGCTCAGGAACGGGTCGGTCTCCGCGGTGACGAACGGCCCGTCGAGGCTCAGCTTGAAGATCAGCTTGTCGCTCAGCAGGGACGTGCCGAGGCTGATCAACCACCCGAATGTGGAGAACGAGGAGTTCGCCGTCTGAATGGCCTGGTACTGCTGGTCTCTCATGACGTCGTACGACGGGCCGAAGTAGGTGGGAGTAAATCCCAACCCCAGGAGTCTCAGCTGGGCGCCGTAGGTGAAGATATTGATGATCCTGCCCGCGACACCGACCATGCTCCCCCAGGTCGTGCCCTGAATCGTGGCAGCGTCCGTGAAGGCGATGAGCGAGAACTCGTCTTTCGTGTAGATCAGGGGGACCATCACGTCGGCGCCAAACACGCTCACTGCGGAAGCCGAGCCGGTTTCACCCGACAACGTTTCAAAGTACGGGTTTGTGTCCACTGCGGCGGTGACGCCTACCTGGAGGTTGTTCACGATAGGGATCGACGTGCCGACAAACGGCTTCACGGAGACGCGGCCGCCTATCACGTCGAACGCGGCCATGTTGCCGATGACCGATTCAACCCCCATGTAGGGGAAGTTGAAAAGACTGCCGTCCATGTCGGCCTGGAGACCGAAGTGGCGCTCGGTGGGCAGGAAGAGCTTGTTGTTGTAGTCGCCCATGATGAAGCCGTCGCCGAGCGAGGCATCGTCGAAAGAGCCCAGCTTCAGGAACAGGGGGTCGCCCTTCACACCCCAGCGGATGTAGGCGATCTTGGACAGGTAGATGGCGGCGACGCTCTGGAGGGCCACCGCTCCTGTCGGCCACCAGTCCGCCTGCCTGACCGCGAACGAGTTGCCAGAGCCCCCCGAGAAATTGTAGTCGAGGGCCAGCGCGAGCCCGACGCCGAGCTTTCCGTAGGAGAAGTCCGGAAAGAGAGAAAGCGACTGATACGTCACCGGCCCCCCTGGATCGTTGAAGGTCTGCACGCCGATCCCGAGGCTCATCGTGAACCCGAAGCTTGGCGAAGGCTGTTGGTTCTGCGTGGGCTGTTGGTCCTCCGCAATTGCCAGTCCCGACGCCAGGCAGAGCACTGCCGCGACCAGGGCGAGACGTTTGAGAGCCGCGGTCATGGAGACCTCCTTGCGCCTGCAACCACAGTATACCGCACGTGCGCGCAAGACTATTACCGCCCCCTCTAGAATGTCAACTTTGCCTCGAGAGCCACACGGAAGGCGAAGCGCCACGCCAGGCCGACAGCCAGTTCATCCTCCACGTCCATGCCCAGGTTCAGGGTGGCCTTGATGGAGCCATGCCCCGGGTAGACCAGCGACGTCGCGTGTCCGAGCAGCAGCGTGAAGGGATGGAACGCCCCCGAATCCTGGTAGCCCACGGTCACCTCGGCGCTCTCGCGATGTTGAAAGAATCCCGTTGCACCGATGTCCCGCGGCAGAATGGGCAGCGGGATGCCCGCGACGGGCTCGACCCGCCAATCGAGGATCGCCTGGGTGTCGTTCGATAAAACAATGGAGCCCACCTGGTCCCATCGCAGGGCTTCCACCAGCGTGAGCTCGTTGCTGTTCTCTCCAGTAAGGCTCGCCTGGGCCTGCACCGAAAAGTGGGAAAGGATCGGACCGCTCCCGTACTGCGGGTACACGGGGGGTGTCGTGGTGTCTACGGAGGCGTCCAGGCTGAGGCTGTAATCGTCCGTCAGGACCATCGGCAGCAGAGGGTTCGATCCCAGCTTCCCGAAAAGATTCACGGCACGCGTGGATATCCTGGGACGGACATAAATGACCGTCTGGGTCAGATCCACGGTTTTTTTCAAGTCCTGACCGACGGCCAGATTGAAGCCGGACGGGATGAAAAGGTCCGTCAGCCGCGAGCCGTAGCTCCGCTGGAATGACAGGTTGATGCTCGGGCTGTATGTCCCCTGGGTGGCGGACTGCCACGCGGGGAGCACCGTCCCAGTGTTGTCCGAAAAGATTTCGACAAGCGGGATGCCCTCCAGGAAGTAGCCTTGCAGGGACATGATCCTCGCCAGCTCGCTGGTTTCCTGCTGGAAGCGCGGACCCGGCGACGGGGTGGTGGTGAGGGTGATGGCCCTGCGGTAGGACAGGCCGACGCTGTCCGAGGAATCACCCCGGCCCAGCTTGTACAGGAATGAGAGGGCAGTTGAGAGGTCGCTCTCCTGGCTGTACCCTGACGATGAGTAGTTCGACCCGCTTGCCGCCGTAGCAGCCTCCAGCGTGACGCCAAGGGGCGCCGCGGGGATGCCTGCCTTGAACCCGAGATTCTCAGCGCGCGTCACGTCCCCCCCTCCCTGCCAGGGCAGAAGCAGGCCCGTTTCTGTTGCCCATCGCGCGCCGTACCATTCCTGGGCCAGCGGGTACCCCGTGAGCGCCTGCGAGAGTGAGAGTGTGGATGAGATGCCGAACGGCGGGAACGGCGTCAAGGTCAGACCGGTAAGCCAGGTTTGTGTGAGAAGACCTGATGTGTCCGTCTCATCAGCGGACGCGTTGGCGCTGGCGTCAACCGAAAGAGAGCCCACCGACCCTGCCGAGAGTAAGACCGCGTCCTCTCGCGTGAATCCCCCGGTGGTCGACAGCGAAAATGCGTCCGTCACGACAATCGGGGAGCTCACATTCGGCACCGTCACCCGATGCCCTCCAGACGCGCTCAATGAACCTCCCTGGTCCCTCAAGGTGAGATCAAGACTCGTTCGCGCAATCAGCAGGTCCGAATCGACATGCGAACGGGAGGAAAGATCCTCGGCGGCATAGGGCACTCCGTACAGCGGTGCAAACCCCGCGGAGTACAGGGCCACGTCCTGGCGAAACGCGACGTTCGAGAGAATCGGCGTTTTCCCCGCGGACAATATCGTTCCCGGGAACGTCCCGGACACAGATCCGACGAGCGCCGCGCCGAAGACGGACTCGGGATCGGTGAGATAAATCTCGTCGATGTAGACATAACTCGCCGGCGGAGCGGTCGAGCCCGGGCCCGCAATTGTAACCTGCAGTTGGGCGAGGCTGCCGTACGAGGAGTCGAATTGAGTCGGCGGTCCGATACTGTTGCCGTCAATCGTCACGCTATTGTTTTTCTTTGACACTTTCACCTCGTGCCATCCGTTGCCGGCAATGTCAGCGTTCGCAACGTTCCACACAATTCCGTGGGATGAGCTGTCGAGCAGGGAAAACGTGTATATCGTGCCTGCCGAGGGGCCTGCACGGATGTACGATACGACCGTCTCG
>JBEKXR010000283.1:0-5585 GCA_049511935.1 Spirochaetia bacterium
ACCTCCGCGGTGAGCATCTTTGCCGGGGGCAGCTCCTTCCGGTGGATCCGCGACGCGGTGATGGGCGGCGGTACCACGCCGGACGGCCGCGATGCGTACGACGTGATGAACGAGCTGGCTTCTGCCTCGCCCGTCGGCGCGAACCGGCTCCTGTTCAACCCGAGCCTTGCAGGCGGGAGCTCCCAGGAGCCCAGCCCGCACATCCGCGGCGCATTTGCCGGCATCGACCTTCGCCACACGCGCGGAGACCTCATCCGCGCCGGTATGGAAGGGATCGCGATGAATCTTGGGGCGGTGCTGGAGGTGCTGCGAAGGTTCGTCCCGCTTGCCCCCGAGATGCTCATGGTCGGCGGCGGGAGCAAGAGCGCCCTGTGGCGCCAGATCTTCGCGGACGTCTACGGCATGGCGTGCGTAAAGACGAACGTCGACCAGGAGGCGGGCTCCCTGGGCGCCGCCGCCGTGGCCGCCGTAGGCGCGGGGCTGTGGAAGAGCTTCGACGCCGTCGACGGAGTGCACAAGGTACAGGACGTGCGGAAACCCGTCCCCGGGAACGTGGAGAAATACCGCCGGCTCATGCCCGCCTTCGAACTGGTGCGGCGGCACCAGGCCGAGCTCGGCGAGCTGCTGAGGGGGATAGGAACCTAAGCGAATATGCCGGCCCGCACCGGGGTTGGTGGCGGGCACAACGGCGAACAAAATCCGCCGAAGACGGCGGCTGAGGAGGGAGACGATGAAGATCGGGTTGTTTACCGCGACCTACCTCGACACGAAGCTGGAGGAGGTCTGCACGATGGCGGCCGGGTTGGGTTACGAAGCGGTGGAGATGCCCGCGTTCGCAGGTAACCCCCACCTGGACATCGAGCAGATCGTAAAGGGATCGAACGCCAAGGCGCTGCTCTCGATGCTGAAGGGGCGCGGCCTCATCATCTCCGCTCTTGCCAACCATCCCGAAGGCCAGATCGTGCTCGGGCCTTACGGCAAGGACACGGATGCGATCTGCAAGGGGACGAAGGAGGAGAAGATCGCCTTCGGTACAGAACGGATGATCAAGACCGCTCAGGCCGCCAACGCCCTGGGAGTTCCCGTGGTGACCGGATTCATCGGCTGCGAGAACTTCGGCCGTTTCTTCCCCTGGCCGTACTCGAAGGGCTGGTCGGACATGGAGCAGGAGTTCGTGGAGCGCTGGGGGAAGATCCTGGACAAGTTCGCCGAGTACGGGGTGAAGTTCGCCCACGAGCCGCACCCCAACGAGCTGGTCTACGACGTGGACACTGCCCTGCGCGCAGTGGAGCTCCTCGGAGGCAGAAAAGAGTTCGGGTTCAACTTCGATCCCGCCAACCTCATCTACCTCGACATCAACGTGGAGAACTTCATCGACCAGCTGAAGGGCAGGATCTTCCACGTGCACGCCAAGGACGGTGAGGTGGTGGACCACAATGTGAAGCGCTCGGGCAGGATCCCCCAGGGCGACTGGCAAAGGCTGGGCCGCGGGTTCCGCTTCCGAATCCCCGGCTGGGGATCGGTGCCCTGGAAGAAGGTCATCACGGAGCTTTCCCTGATCGGCTATGACTACGTCATGAGCTACGAGCACGAGGATGTCACGATGAGCAGGCGGGACGGGATCACGAAGACGATTGCCTTCCTGAAGCCGCTCCTCATCGAAAAGCCCTACGAGGGCAGGCACGACGTCCTGTTCGCCTGAGCGGATGTGCAGGTGCGCACGAAAGGAAGGATCAAATGGCAGCAACAGAAAAATCCACCGGGTACGGTGGCGCAGAGAAATCCACCGGGTACGGTGGCGCAGAGAAATCCACCGGGTACGGTGGCGCAATGAAGGCGGCAATCGTCGAGAAGCCCGGGACCCTGGTGATCAAGCAGGTGCCCGTTCCCACGATAGACGAGAACGAGGTTCTCATCAAGGTGAAGTACACCGGCATCTGCGGCACCGACTGGAGCATCTTCACCGGCAAGTATTCGGCGGACAAGCTGCCCCTCATCCCGGGGCACGAGTTCTCGGGCGTGGTGGCCAAAGTTGGCGCGAAGAGCAGGGGCATCAAAGAAGGAGACCGGGTCACGGCGGACATCAACATGTCCTGCGGCACCTGCTTCTACTGCCGGCGGGGACAGAAGCTCATGTGCCGCGATTTCCACCAGCTGGGCATCCACGTGAACGGCACCTACGCGGAGTACGTGAAGGCGCCTTTCGACCAGGTGCACAAGCTGCCAGACAACCTGAGCTTCATGGCGGGCGCGTTCATCGAGCCGGTCTCCTGCGTCATCCACTCGTCCAAGGCGGCGAAGGTCACGCACGGAAGCTCCGTGGCGGTCATCGGCAGCGGCCTGGGGGTGCTGCACGGCCTGCTTGCCCGGCTTCGCGGCGCGGCGCCGGTCATCGTGATCGGTGACAACGCGAAACGGCTTGCCATCGCGAAGGAGTTCGGTGTCGACGTCACGATCAACATCAAGGAAGGAAAGGACCCCGTCGCGGAGGTGAAGAAGCTCACCGACGGCCGCGGCGCGGACTTCGTCGTGGAGGCGGTGGGCACGCCGAAAACCTACGAGCAGGCCTTCGAGATGGTGCGCCCGGGAGGCACGGTGGCCGCGTTCGGCATCTGCGCGGGCGATGACACGATCAAGGTGAGACCCTTCGACCTCGTGCTGGGAGAAAAGACGGTGGTGGGCTCCTGCGCCGGGGTGGGAACCGACTGGACCGACGCGATGGCGCTCATCGCCAATGGGCACATCAAGCCCGAGAGCATGTTCTCCATGATCGTGCCTTTGGAGGAGCTGCAGTCTGCCCTCGAGCAGCTGCGCACCGACCCGAACCTCTTCAAGGTGTTCGTGTCCACGGAGATCTCCAAGCGGGAAATCCTTTCCAAGTAGGCGCGAGAAGATCTGACGAGACAGGAGAGATGAGAGCATGAGCGAGACAATGCCGATCCTCACCGGCACACGCATCGGCAGCAAGCCGGTGTCCAACAGGATCGCCATCAACGCGATGGAATGCTGCGACGCGGACACCGACGGGAACCCGACGGAGACCGCCTTCAGGCGCTACGACCGTCTCGCGCGCGGGAACGCGGGGGTCATCGTCGTGGAGGCCCTCTCGGTGGTCGATGAAAACCGCGGGAGGCTGCACCAGCTCACCGCGCTCCCTCAGAACCAGAAGGGTCTCACCGACCACGAGGCGACAATGAGGAAGGCCAACCCGAAACCGCTCGTCCTCTGGCAGCTCACCCATTCCGGCGAGCTTTCCAGCCCCGAGTTTTCCGAGCGGGTCTGCGTGAAGCCCTTCCCGGGGTACGAGGGACGCCTGCTCACCGAGGAGGAGGTGGACGAGATCCTCGAAAGGTTCGTGTTCGCCGCGAAGATGGCCAGCGACTGCGGGGCCGACGGGGTGGACTTCAAGCTCTGCCACGGCTACCTCGGCTCCCAGCTGGTGCGGCCGTTCAACGACAGGAGGTGGAAATACGGGGGATCGTGGGGCAACCGCACCAGGTTCGCGTACGAGTTCTACGAGCGCGTGAGCAGGGAAGTGAAGAACTCGGACTTCATCCTCGGCTCCAAGATCTCCGCATGGGAAGGCCTTCCGGGTGGCATGGGGAGCGCGGGGCCCGACAGCCCGATCATCGACCTGGCCGAGGTGCTGGATCTCGTGAAGGGGCTTGAAGCGCGGGGAGCGAAGTATATCATCCAATCCGCCGGCAATCCCTCCCTGACGCTCGCCCTCACGCAGCCCGACAAGAAAATTCCCGACTACTCCTACCTGCACTTCTGGTTCCAGAAGGAGTTCAGGAAGGCGATGAAGAAGGAGACCGTGCTCATCGGCTCGGCCTATTCGCTCTTCCGCGACGGGAAGAACAGCTTCCGAGGGGTGAAGAAAGAGGAAGCCTCGCTGGTGTACTGGGGAAACAAGAACATCCGCGAAGGAGTCTGCGACATGGTCGCCATTGGTCGACAGTCCCTGGCTGACCCGATGCTCCCTCTCAAGCTGGAACAGGGCAGGGCGAGCGAGGTCAAGTGGTGCACGGGATGCGACAACTGCATCGAGTTTCTCATCCGACAGAAGCCGGTGGGTTGCTCGACGCACGAGAGGGAGTACACTCTCGAGCTGAAGGAGATCCGCAGGCAGCAGGGCAACCTTGCTGAGTCCGAGAAGCATACCTAGAGAAGTTTCATTATCATGTTTTCATACAAAGACGTGCCGATTTTTGTCATTTGTTGACAAGTGTTTTCGCGTGGCATAGAGTCGGGCGAAAGTCAGGAGGCACTGGTATGAAGATCGGGATCGACAGCTACTGCTATCACAGGTTCACGGGAGATGTGTACCCCCAGCAGAAGGCTCCGCCCTCGCAGATAAACCTGGAATGGTTTCTCAAGCGCGCGAAGGAGCTGAAAGTTGACGGGGTCTCGGTTGAATACCCCCTCATCGCCCGGTTTGACAGCTCGTACCTGAGCGAGGTCAAGGGGATGCTGGACGAGTACAAACTCGACCGCGTCTACGCCTGGGGTCATCCCGACGGCCTGGAGGGAGGGCGGAACGAGAAGGCCTTTGCGGACATGATGAAGAACATCGAGTACGCGCAGGCGATTGGCGCCAATGTCATGCGGGTCGTGGGGGCGAGCCTCATGTTCCGCAACGAGCCGCACGGGCCGATGCTGGAGAAGCTCACCCGGATGTTCTCGGAGGCGGTGAAGGTGGCCGCGTCCCACGACGTGAAGCTGGCCGACGAGAACCATATCGACTTCAATTCCGACGAGATGCTCTCCCTGATCAAGGCGGTGAACTCCCCGTATTTCGGGATAAACTTCGATACGGGCAACTTCATGCGCGTGCTGGATGACCCGATCAAAGGCATGGAGAAGCTGGCGAAGTACACGTTCTCAACCCATGTGAAGGACCTGAAGCCCAACAGGCAGGCGTCCGTGGACGACTGGTTCTTTTTCTCCTCTACACCCGTGGGAGACGGACTGGTGGACAATCAGAAACTGGCGCAGCTCCTGAAGGACGCCGGCTACCAGGGCTTCCTCGCGGTGGAGATCGACTTCCTCCATCCCGACTACAAGGCGGAGGAGGACAAGGCGGTGGCAGCCAGCGTGAAGGAGCTGCGGCGCATCGCCAACAGCGTGAAGTAGGAGGCGGGCCATGAAGACAATGAACGTCGGGATCGTCGGCTACAAGTTCATGGGCAAGGCGCACTCGAACGCCTGGAGGCAGGCGCCCAGGTTTTTCGACATGGACGTGAAGCCCGTGCTCAAGGTGGCATGCGGCAGGAACCAGGAACCCTTGAAGGCCTTCGCCGAGCGCTGGGGCTGGGAGCAGACCGAGACGGACTGGAAAAAGATGGTCCATCGGGACGACGTGGACATCGTCGACATCAGCGCGCCGCAGTACCTTCACTACGAGATCGCGATGGAAGCTGCCCGGGCGGGCAAGCACATCTTCTGTGAGAAGCCCCTCGCCATGGACCTGAAGCAGGCGCGCGAGATGTACGAGCTGGCGGAGAAGAAGGGGATCACGCATTACATCAACCACAACTACCGCCGCTGCCCGGCCGTCCGCCTTGCAAAGAGGCTCATCGATG
>JBEKXR010000284.1:0-5584 GCA_049511935.1 Spirochaetia bacterium
AAGTGCGTGTTGTGCATGCGCTGCTACTGCCCGATCGGGATCAGCATTCCATCCCTCATTGCGGCGGCACGCGGTGCGTGCCGCGAAAAGGGCGTCGAGCGCTGGCACACCACCAGGAGAAACGCATGAGCAGGAGAATCGCGGGGCTCTGTGCGGCGGCGGTCATGCTCGTGTCTTCCTCGACCCTGTTCGCCGATCCTCCGGACATCATCATCCTTTCCAAGCCGAAAGTGTTCGGCTCTCTCAGCCGTGCGCCGGTCCGTTTCACGCACGGCCACCATATGAGCCCGAAGGGCGTCAGCTGTCTCACGTGTCATCACAAGGGGGACACCACGATTCAATGCGAGACGTGCCACGTGACGCCGGGATCGCTCCTGCAGGCGTTCCATCAGCTGTGCATCACCTGCCACGACATTGAAAAAAAAGCTGGCCGGGCGACCGGCCCGCGCGCGTGCGGCGAATGCCACGCGTGGAGCAGGTGAGGGGGAGGTACCATGGTCAAGGCGACGCGGAAACCGCTGGAACAGATATTCGAGATGGTGAAGGGCTACCGGCGCGTGCTGGTGGTCGGCTGCGGCGGCTGCACCTCGGTGTGCCTTGCCGGCGGCCAGCGCGAATCGATCGCTCTCGCCGACGAGCTCACCACGTGCGCCCGCGCGGCGCAGGTTCCCCAGCAGTACGACTCCTTCACGGTCGAGCGCCAATGCAATCCCGAGTTCCTCGAGGGCCTGGAAGACCGGGCGGACAACGTCGACTGCTTCCTCTCCATGGCCTGCGGCGCCGGCGCGGGGCTCCTGGCGGATGCGTTCCCGGCGGTGCCTCTGTATCCCGCGCTGGACACGATGTTCGTGGGCGTGGACCGGGACGTCGGGTACTACGAGGAACGCTGCCGCTCGTGCGGCACCTGCATGCTGGGCGACACGGGCGGGATCTGCCCTGTCACCCGCTGCTCCAAGGGCGTTCTCAACGGCCCATGCGGCGGCACGCGGGAAGACGGCTCGTGCGAGCTGGCCGGCGGGATTCACTGCGCCTGGCACGACATCCATGAAAGGCTGAAAGAGCAGGGACGGCTCTCCCAGCTGCTCATCGTCCGCCCGCCGATGGAGTGGGTGGACCGCGGGCCCCGCGTGCTCGTGCAGAAGGGCTACGAGGGCAGGTACCCGGCCGCGACGCGGGAGGCGGGACGCCGATGAAGTCCGGCAGCAATCTGGAGAAGGTGCTCGCCGCGGGACATTTCGCCGTCACGGCCGAGCTCGGTCCCCCGGCGGGCTCGGACGTGGAGTTCGTCCACGCAAAGGCGGAGCTGCTGCGGGGCGTCGTGGACGCGGTGAACGTGACCGACAACCAGACCGCCGTGGTGCGGATGTCCAGCGTCGCTGTTTCCGCGCTCCTCGTGCAGATGGGCATCGAACCGGTCATGCAGATGGTGTGCCGCGACCGCAACCGCATCGCCATGCAGAGCGACATCTTCGGGGCCGCTGCCCTGGGCATCCGCAACCTCACCTGCCTCACGGGCGACCACCAGGAGTTCGGCAACCAGGCCGGCGCGAAGAAGGTGTACGACATCGATTCGGTCCAGCTCGTCGCAATGGTGAAGCGGATGCGCGACGAGCGCAGGATCCTCGGCAGCGACGAAGAGATCGCCGGCGCGGTGCCCCTGCTCATCGGAGCGGCAGCCAACCCCTTCGCGAAGCCCTACGAGTTCCGCGCCCTGCGCCTGGCAAAGAAGGTGCAGGCCGGCGCGGACTACGTGCAGACCCAGTGCGTGTTCGACGTGGCGATGTTCGTGGAGTGGATGAAGGCGGTGCGCGACCTCGGCGTGCACACGAAATGCAGGATTCTCGCGGGAGTCACTCCGCTGAAGTCGGCCGGCATGGCCCGTTACATGTCCGAGAACGTCCCCGGCGTCGTCATCCCCGAGACGATCGTGAAACGGATGAATGACGCTCCCCGGGGCAAGGGTGCCGAGACGGGCCTCGCGATCTGCGCGGAGATCATCGAGCAGCTGCGCGGGATCGAAGGGGTCGCGGGGATCCATATCATGGCCATCGAGTGGGAGCAGAAGGTGAGGGAGATCGTGCAGACCGCGAAGCTCCTTCCCCGTCCCGCGCTCTCGTGATACCCTCGCCCTGATGGACACGCCAGAGGACGACTTTGAGACGATGCTTCGCACGGACGAGCTGCAGGAAGTCGTTGCGCTGTGCGACGCCGACGGCATCATCCTCTCCTGGAACCGGGCCGGCGAGGAGATCACCGGTTTTCCCCGGGAAGACGTGATCGGGTATCACATCGATTCGGTCATTTCCGCCGGCTCCAGAGAGATCATCGACGAGATCATGGACATCCAGCGATTCGGCTCGGTGCTCCCCGGGCTGCCCCTGCGGCTGCAGACGAGCTTCGGGTGGGAGGTGCCGGCGGAAGTGACCTCGGTTCCCCGGCAGTTCGCCGGGGGCGGGACGGGCTTTCTCCTCATCTTCCGCGACGTGACCCTGAAGACCCAGCTCCAGGAAGAGCTCGACCGCATGGACGTGCTCTACCGGGGCCTCGTGGAGGGCTCGCCGGACATCGTGTACGTCCTGGACGCGCATGCACGGCTGCTCTTTATCAACGACACCGTGGAGACTCTCCTGGGCTATTCCAAGCGGGACCTCATCGGCAGGGAGCTCATCGACCTCGTGCATCCCGAAGATCGGCAGCGTGCCTACTGGCCGCTGAGGGAGAGGCGCCGCGCCGACCGCGCCACCCGCAACCTGAGGCTCCGCCTGCTCACGAAGGACGGCCAGACCCGACGCTACGATCTGGGCTTCGTGTACGTGTCGCTGGACTCCGTCGGTCTCGGCCACCGGGGGTCCGCGGCCCACATCCCGCCGGAAGAACACCTCGGCACCCAGGGAGTCGCGCGGGACGTCACGGAGCTGGTCCTGCTACAAGAGTTCTCCCGGCAGGCAGAGCTCATCCTTCCCGTCTGTTCCGTGTGCAGGAAGATCCGGGTCTCCGTCGACGGTCGGGACGTGTGGATGACGCTCCACGACTACGTGGAGCAGAAGACCGGAGTGATGTACTCGCACACCTATTGCCCCGACCATGAGCCCCCTCACGGGGAGCGCCCATGAGCTTCCTCTCGGACGCACGGATCGTCTCCGGCGCCCTCGACCGTTTTCTGCGTGACTCGGTGCGGCGCAGCGGCAGGGTGGTCTCGCAGGCGCCGATCGAGGACCTCGTCGCCGCCCTGGACCTCGAGGGGCATGCGCGGCGGGGCGGGCTGACGGGCCGGCGCCTGTCGGCGTTCCTCGATCGGTATCTCGCCTCCGCGACCCGGCTCCACCATCCGGGATACATGGCCCACCAGGTCGCCGTGCCGCACCCGGCAGGCGCTCTCGCCTCGCTGGTGGACGGGTTTACGAACAACGTCATGGCCATCTACGAGATGGGGCCTTCCGCCGCCGCGATTGAGTTCTGGGTTCTCAACTGGATGATCGGGAAGATCGGCTGGACCCCGACGCCCTACCCGAGGGACGCGAAATCCGTGGAGCCGCACGCCGGCGGCGTGCTGACGCACGGGGGATCGCTGGCAAACCTGACGGCCCTGCTGGCCGCGCGGAGCGCAACCGCTCCCGAGGCGTGGGAGCGCGGCACGCCGCCGGACCTTGCCCTCCTCGTTCCCGTGGAATCCCACTACTCGATCGCGCGGGCGGCGGGCATCCTCGGCCTCGGGAGCGCGGCAATCTATGCGCTGGACGTGGATTCGGCGGGGCGGATCATCCCGGACCGCATCGCCGCGTGCCTGCGCAGGGTTCGCGAGGACAATCGACGACCCATGGCGCTGGTGGCCAACGCGTGCAGCACGGCCCTGGGGCTGTACGACAGGCTGCGGGAGATCGGCACGATCTGCCGAGAGCAGGAAATCTGGCTGCACGTGGACGGCGCGCACGGGGCAAGCGCGCTCCTCAGCGCCCGGCATCGTTCCCTGCTGGACGGCGTCGAGCTGGCGGACTCTCTCGCCTGGGACGCCCACAAGCTGATGCGCACGCCGACCCTCTGCGCGGCGGTCCTCCTCCGTGACTCCCACAACCTCGACGGCGCGTTCAAGCAGGAGGCCAGCTACCTTTTTCACGACAAGGCACAGCCCGGAGTGGATTTCATCCACCGCACCGTGGAGTGCACGAAGGCCGGGCTGGGGCTGAGATTCTACGCCGTCCTCGCGGCCCTCGGCGAGCAGGGCCTTGGGGAATACATCGAGCGGCAGTTTGCCCTCGCCCGGGACGCATACGCCTACATCTCGGGGCTCCCTGATTTCGAATCCCCGTTCCCGCCGGAGGCGAACATCCTCTGCTTCCGGTTTCGCGACGGCGATGCCGCCCAGCTCGCGGCGCGCGATGCCCTCATCGCCGAAGGCAGCTTCCACCTCTCCACCGCCGAGCTCCAGGGCAGGCGATACCTCCGCGCGGCGTTCATGAACCCCGACTCCTCCATGGAAGACGTTCGCCGGATGATCGAACGCGTCCGAGCGACTGCACGCAGATGCGGAACAGGACACTGACCACAGGACTCATGATCTTCTCGCTGACGTTCATCCCCGGGGCCTCTGCGCGTGCCGCAGGGCCCATCTACATCTCGATGATCTCGAAGGGAGTCCAGCACCAGTTCTGGCGGGGAGTCATGCAGGGCGCCATGAAAGCGTCCCGGGACTACAACGTGGTTGTCACTTTCGAAGGGCCCGAGAACGAGTCCATGGTGGACGAGCAGATCGACCTGCTGAGCGCCGCGCTCGAGAAGAATCCCTCGGCGTTGTGCATCGATGCCCTGGACAGCAAGGCGGTCATGCCGCGACGGACAATTTCGCCGCGGCTGCGCTGGCCGCCCACAAGCTGGCTGCGCTCATCGGCGGCTCCGGCAAGGTTGGCGTCATCGTCCATGACCACACGAGCCGTTCCGGCATCGACCGCCGTGACGGGTTCATCCACGAGATAAGGAAGAGGTACCCCGACATCCAGATCATCGGTCCGCAGTACGGGGGGGCGACCCGCTGAAGTCGGACGACCTGGCAAAGGCGATTATCCAGACCATTCCGGACATCAAGGGCTTCTTCGGCGCGAACGAGGGCTCGGCGATCGGCGTCGTGAAGGCGGCGCAGGAGCTGGACATGCCGGGCAGGCTGATGATCGTCGGCTTCGGCTCGGGCAAGGCCCAGATCGATGCCATCCGCAGCTCGTTCATGGCGGGCGCCATCACGCAGGACCCCATCCGAATCGGCTACAAGGCGGTCGAAGCCGCGGTGAAGGTCCTCAGGGGCCAGAAGGTTCCAAGGACCATCGACACGGGGTTCCATTGGTACGATCGGACCAACATTGACGATCCCGCGATCGCCGTTCTTCTGGAACAGTAGGAGCACAGGCCGATCCTGGGGACGATGGCGGTATCGATTGATGCGTGCGAGGTACGGCAGAAGCTCGGGCAGCGGGTAACTGCCGAAGGGGAGAAGAAATACTTGTGGGTGGAATGTGTCGGCGAGGAGTGAATCGAGCGTCCATGAAATGTGTGTTCCTGGGCGATGGGGCCAAGTGGATCTGAGATAGGGTTCCCT
>JBEKXR010000285.1:0-5582 GCA_049511935.1 Spirochaetia bacterium
AGGGCGATTCCTGCGTTGCCAGCTTCTGTCCGCAGGTCCGCTTCCGCCATCCGCACGACGCGGGCCGTGTTCCCCTCTAGCCGTGCACTCGACTGCAGGATGAGAATTCTCATGGATGACATGCTCTCATGATCAGCTGGAAATCAAGCGCGTTCAAGAGGTTCCCCCATCGGTATCCTGACGGGGTCAACAATCGGACAGCGAGCATCCAGCGTGGTGCGATGGCCATCTGATGGGCTCCACCCGTGCGATTGCGATACTCCTCCGCCCCCTAACTACCTTAGCCGAAATGCCGCAGCCATCAGTTCGGCTGGTAGGTGAGCAGGGTCGGGGCCGTTGTTAGTCCGTCGACGCCTCCGAAATGCTACCGTCTGATTCCTGATGCACGCAAGCATCAGCAACAGGAGATGTCGGAGTTTTACCGATTGGTTCGACGTCTCCTTCGAGAACACGGATCGCCTTCACTTGATGGCCCCAGCGGTCAGCCCCCTCACGATCTGGCGCTGCGAGAGCCAGCCGGCGATGATGACCGGCAGGGCGGACACGGTTGCCGCTGCCGACATCTTGGCCCAGAATAGTCCCTCCGACGTCTTGAACCCGACAATGAAGACCGTGAGCGGCGGCACCTTTGTGATGGTCAGATTGAATGCCAGGAAGAACTCGTTCCAGGTGAAGATCAGGCACAGGAGTATCGTGGATACCAGCCCGGAGAGCGCCATAGGCAGGATGACGAGCCGCAACTCCTGCAGGAAGCCGGCCCCGTCGATGCGGGCCGCTTCAAGCGTCTCATAGGGCAGGTCCTGAAAGAACGATCGCATCATCCAGATCACCAGCGGGAGATTCATGGCGGTATAGAGCACGATCAGCCCGTGGTACGTGTCGAACCAACCCAGGTTCTTGAAGATAATGTACAAGGGAACGATGACACCCACGGCGGGAAGCATGCGCGTGGACATGACCCACATCAGGGTGAAATTGCTCCGCCGGGTCGGATAGAAGGCCAGGCTGTAAGCAGCCGGCACGCCGAGGAAGAGCGCGACCAGAGTGGAGAACCCGGTGACGATCACGGTATTGAGGAGGTAGTGGAAGTAGCCGGAGGCGCCGAGAGCGACTTCGTACTGGTCCAGTGTTGGGTGGAAGATGAGCGGAGGCGGATACGTGAAGGCGTCCGCCTCGGACTTGAAGGAGGTCAACACCATCCACAGGATCGGGAAGAAGACGATGAGGGCGATGACGACGGTCAGTGCCGACAGGAGGTGACCCCAGATCCTTGGATGCCGCCTCATGCTGTTTCTCCCGTGCGAGAGTCACGACGGATGACACGAATGAAGAGCAGGGTGATGATGTTCGCGAAGATGACGGCAATCACCGCGAAGGCGCTCGCCCGTCCGACGTTCCAGCGCTTGAATGCCTCGAGATAGATGTTGAAGGTCAGCGTGGTGGTGTAATTGGCCGGCCCTCCCGTGGTGGTAGTGAAGATCTCCCCGAAGATGTTCAGGACGAAGAGCGTTTCCAGCAGCACTCCGATCTCGATGTAGCGCGAGAGGTGGGGGAGGATCACGGAGCGGAAGGTGATAAGCGGCCCTGCCCCGTCGATCTGCGCCGCCTCCAGCTGCTCCTTTGCCAGGGACTGCAGCCCCGACAGCAGGATCAGCATCATGAATGGCGTCCACTCCCAGGTGACAATGGTGATGAGCGATGCCATGGCGTGCTGGTTCATCCAGTCGATCCGGGGGCCGCCGAGCGCCGCAAGCGTTGAGCTGATCAGGCCGAACGCGGGGTTGAAAAGCATGTTCTTCCACATGACGGCCGACACGGTGGGCATGATCAGGAAGGGGGTGATCAGAAGCGTGCGCGCCAGGTTCCGTCCCCTGAATTCGCGTGTGAGGAGGAGAGCGAGGATCATTCCGAGGACGAGAGATAGGATCACGACCCCGACCGAGAACACAAGGGTGTTGAGCATGATCCTGGCGGTGTCCCGGGCGAGGAAAAAGCCAATGTAGTTCTGAAGGCCGATGAACTGCCGTGGACGGTCGGGCCGCAGGAGGTTCCAGTTGGTGACGCTGTAGTACAGCGTGAAGAGCACCGGCACCTGCGTCAGCACGATCAGGTAGATGATCGCCGGCCTGTGCATCCAGGGTCGAGAGCGCACCTGTATCTGTTTCCGCACGGGGAGGCCTCTTCTGTTGACGCCGGCGCTCTCCCCCCGCCGCGAGGGCGGGGGGAGAGAAGCCTGGTGTCAGTTTTTCAGACGTTCGCCGCCGGTGTGAGGTTACTTGATGTACCCCGCGTCCGTCATTGCCTTCGTCACGATGTCCTGGCTGGTCTCCAGAGCCTGGTCAACCGTCTGCGTGCCGGCCATGGCAGCAGAGATCTGCTTCGACACGTCCGTGCCGAAACCCTGGAACTCGGGGATGCCCACGAACTGCACACCCGTGTACGGAACCTTGTCTCTTGTCGCGTCCGTCGGGTCGGCGGACTCGATGGACTTCAGCGTGACATCGGCGAACTCCTTTGCCGCCTTCAGGTAGTTGGGGTTCTTGTACGTCGAGTAGCGTGTCCCGGGCGGAATGGTGGCCCAGCCATAGGTCCGGCCGACGAGGTTGATGTAATCTTTGCTCGTGCACCACGTGAGGAATTGCAGCGCCGCGGCCTGGTGCTGGCTCGTCGTGGGGATGGCATACGCCCAGGACCACAGCCAGTGGTAGCCCTTCTTCACCTTCTCATACGGCGCCATCACGAAGCCGACATTGCCGACGATTTTCGATTGTTTCGGATCCTCGAGGAAGCCGGCGGCCACGGTCGCGTCCACCCACATCGCGGCCTGTCCCTGCGCGATCATGGTGAGCGACTCCGAGAAGCCGTTGTTGGCCGCGCCGGGCACTCCGTAGTCCTTGACCAGCTGTACGTAGAAGTTCACCGCGTCCTTGAACTCCGGAGACGTGAGCTGCGGCTGCCAGTTCTGGTCGAACCACTTCCCGCCCCAGGTATTGATGACAGTATCGAGCGGAGCCAGGATCTCGCCCCAGCCGGGCAGCCCGCGCAGCGCGATTCCGTACTGTTTCTTTGCCGGGTTGTGCAGTTTCCGCGCGAACTCGCGGACCTGGTCCCAGGTGGGCTCCGCCGGCATCTTCAGCCCTGCGGCTGCAAACATCTTCTTGTTGTAGAAGAGCATGCTCGATTCGCCGTAGAAGGGCAGCGCATACAACTTGCCGTCGTTGGACAGGCCCAGACGGATTCCTTTGATCAGGTCGTTCACGTCGTAGTTGGGCTGCACGTTGTCCGGATATTGCTGCATGAGGTCGTCGACCGACGCCAGCCATCCGTCCTTCCCCCAGACGGGGGTCTCATAGGTGCCGATCTGGACGATGTCGAACGACCCTGCCTTCGTGCTGATGTCCGTGGTCACCCGGTCGCGCAGCTCGTTTTCCGGGAGCATCACGAACGACAGTTTGATTGTGGGGTGCTGCGCCTGGAACTTGTCTGAGAGCTCCAGCAGCTTCCGCTGGTCGGGGTTGTTCACCACTGCGACCGTCAATGTGACGTTTTCCTGCGCGACGGCCAGCATCGCGGGCACCGCGAGGCTCACGATGAATGCGAACGCAAAGAGAATTGCATATCTCCTCTTCATGGGGACTCCTTCCTTCAGGATTGGCTTCGATGCGTCACGACGCAAACGAATACTCGAGAAATTCCTCACCTCCTTTCGCACTATTGCAAAGAGCGTTACAGGCGCGGTTCGCCTGGATTCTGCATCGAGCCTTCTCACCAGAGGTTAGCCGCGCGCCGCCGTGCCGGGAAGTTACTGCGGTACCGAAGTTGGAAATAATTGTACTAGTACTGCACCCACGGTATCTTATGCCATTCTCTCTTGTTTTTAGTCGAGGAGAGCACGGGATGGGCTTGTCGCCCAGCGCAGCCGCTCGTCTCTCAAGCATGCAACGTTTGCTCAATACGTTACTAGTATATTTAAGTATTTGGTTTCCTTCAATTGAATACTTGACGATGAATACTTGACGAGAAGAACTCAGAGATATCAGAAACGAAACCCGCCCAGCATTCTAAGCTCTGCAGCTTCACGAGGGCCAAGCAATTCCCATCGGGCCTGGCAGTGGAGGCTCACGGGCGTCGCGGCCACCAGTACTTGCGGCACACCCTCTCATAGCGTATGCTCGGGGCATTGAAAGGTCGTCTCCATGGTGAAAGTACTTTTCATCTACGACGATCCGCAGGCTCACGCGACACTTCGCCTCGTCCTTCCTGAGCCGTACGTGCTCCTGTCCGCCTCCACCGGGCGGCAGGGTGTGGAGACGGCGGCGCGCGAGGGGCCCGACGTGGTGCTCCTGGATATCAACCTTCCCGACATGGACGGCCTGCGCGCACTGCGGCTGATTGCGGCCCGGCCGCTCGCGCCGCCTGTTGTCATGCTGACGGCATCAATAATCGGACAGCCGCAGCGGGCCGTCATCACCGCCCGCTTTTTCGGACCGCCGGGCAGCGGCATTCATCGAGGCGCACGGAAACGTATCGGTAGAGCTGGACGCGCTCCCTGTTGACGTGCTTAGGGAGAGAATCGTCTCGGAGGTTGAATCCAAAATGGACCTGACCGCGCTTCGGGCCGTGCAAGAGCAGGAGGATGCCGAACGCGAACACCTCCGGAAGGCTTTGGGGGTGAGCTCGTGAGGACGCAGCTCCATGAAGGTATGTATTTCTGGAGCCTATCCTCAAGCGGCGTATATATCAACTACGACAGACCAATTAGTGTACGCTAGAAAAGGGATGGTGAGCATTCGAGCGACATCGTACCCAAAGGGCAATAGCTCAACGTAAAGAGGGGCAAAGTAGGCAGACCTACCATGCTCGACCTGAACAAGGTTTCCCGGACAATAGAATGTCGATGATGCCGCCATTTGCTCCTCATAACGTTCGCCGCCGGGTGCCACATCGTCACGATGCCGGAAAAGATCCTGCACGGGATGTTGGGACACCCCCTGACCGACCTGGGCCCAAGAAAATTCATGGAAGATTGGAGAACCGTGCCATGCCCCTCGTAACCGATTATCACGCCGTGAAGGACGTATATCAACAGGCGGCCGAACGCGGGATCGGCCTGCCCGTCTTTTGCTGCGAGGACCGCGAGACCCTCGAAGCGATTTTGGCCTCCACACTGGCGATGGGCCGGCGGATCGGCGTCGAGGACCTGCCGATCATCCCCGCCTGGACCAGCCGCTATCCGGCCCGAGGGCAGATGACCCTGGTCAGCGCCTGCGGCGATGCGGTCCTGGGCCACCGGCTGATTTTCTCGGATTTGCACGCCTTCATGTCCGACACCTCTCCCTATCGAAAGCTTCGCGTCCTGCCCCACCTGGACCACGCGTTTCCCTGGCTCGACGGCGATGTCCTGGAGACCTTCGCCGACGACTTTGCATCCGTCATGTGCGATGCCAGCGAAAAACCCTTCGCGGAAAACATCCGTCTGACCGCTCAATACGTCGAGAAGGTCAAGAGTCGGGTGGTCGTCGAGGGGGCTGTTGACGAAATCTTCGAATCCGGTAGCAGGGATAAAAACGAGCCCACGAGCG
>JBEKXR010000286.1:0-5580 GCA_049511935.1 Spirochaetia bacterium
CCCCCGCTGGTTGTGCGCGGAGAAATCGGAAATCTCTTCGAGCAGGGGCAGAGGGTGTGCACGGGGACCTCCACGCGCGCGGCGATCTCCAGGTGGCTCACGTACGTCGCCTCGATGCCGCACTCGTAGGACATGAGCGATTCCAGGCCCGAAACGGGCGCCTTCTTCCTGAGGAAAAAGGGAAACGCGAGCTCGATGTGGGACTCCTCCGCCTTCAGTGCCTTTTTGATCTCGATGAGGATGAGGTCGAGGCTCTGGTAGCTCACCTCGTTCTTGAACCGATCCAGCACCTCGACGAACCTGCTCATGTGGGTACCGCGGTTCGTGTGGGGGAGATTCACCGAGAGGCTCACGTTTGCCACGGTCTGCTGGGTCTCGCGGTTCTTGTCGCGCACGGTGATGGGATAGCTTATATTGCGGATTCCCACCTTCTGGATGGGCATGTTGCGGAAGTCCCGGCTCCCCTGCACGTCCTTCATCAGATTCCTGTTCGTCTTCATCAGTCGAGGTCCACCCGTTCCAGCCGCGCGTATTTCGGGAGGAATTTCCCCACCCGGCCCGACTGGAACCTCACCTGCACAAGCTGGGTGCCGTCATTATACCATGTCCTCTCCACCACGCCGGCGCCGTACTCGTCGTGGAAAACGCCCGAGCCCACGGGGAACTGCTCCTGCTCTGCCTCTGCCGCCGCCGCTCCCGCCAGCCCTGCATGCCGCACCATCTCCTCGGGTACTTCCTCCAGGAACCTCGACGGAGACATCTCCGTCGAGCGGCCGAAGAGCCTCCGGCGGAGGCAGCATGTCATGACGAGCTGCTGTCGAGCCCGGGTGACTCCGACGTAGAACAGGCGCCGCTCTTCCTCCACGTCCTCCGGGTTTCCCGAGCTCGATGAGTGCGGGAATATTCCCTCCTCCAGGCCCGTGATGACCACGCGGTCGAACTCGAGGCCCTTTGTGTTGTGCGCCGTGATGAGGGTCACCGGGGCGCCCTCGTCGGCATCGGTGGTGTCCAGCGGACTGGCCAGAGCGACGCTTTCCAGGAACTGCGTGAGGGCGGCGGCCCCCGCACCGTAGATGGCCATGTCGCTCACCATCTCCTCCAGGTTTGCGGTCTTTGCCGTGTCCTCCGATCGGTCCCTCGTTCTGTACATCTCGTAGAGTCCTGTCCGGGAGAGGAGCATGCGCGCGAGCTCCGCAAGCGGAAAATCCTGGACGCGCGCGGTGAGCTCCTCCAGGCAGGCAACGAGATCGGCGAGGCCCGACCGGGCGCGCGTGCCGAGGCGGCCCGCAGTCCGCCGGCACGCGGCAAGGAGATCGGTGCCCGGCTGGGCGGCGGCACCGGAGCGCCACTCCTCCGCGATCTTTTCGACGCTTGCCGCCCCGATCCCGCGGCTGGGTCTGTTCACAATCCGTCGGAACGACACCTCGTCGTTGCGGTTCGTCAGAAGGGACAGGTAGGCGAGCGCATCCTTCACCTCCTCACGCGCGTAGAACCGGACCGTGCCGACCAGCCGGAAGCGGATTCCCAGCTCGCGGAATCTCTTCTCGAACTGGAGGGACTGTGCGTTCATGCGGTAGAGGATCGCGGTGGTACCGGGGAACCCGTCGCGGACGATCGCCGCGCAGAACTCCGCTTCCTCTTCCTGGTCCGTCAGGCAGGCCACGAGGGGCGCATCGCCGGGCGCATTTCCGGTCCAGAGCGTCTTGCCGAGCCTGCCCTCGTTGTGGGCGACGACGGCGGAAGCAACGTTGAGGATCGCTTGGGTCGAGCGGTAGTTGCGCTCCAGGCGCACGACCTGCGTCCCGGGGAAGACCTTCGGAAAGGAAAGGATGTTGCCGACCTCGGCCCCGCGGAAGCGGTAGATGGACTGGTCGTCGTCGCCCACCACGCAGAGGTAGATGCCCGGTTCCCAGAGCTCCCGAAGGAGCTCGAACTGCGCCACGTTCGAATCCTGGTACTCGTCGACGAGCACGACGCGGAATCTCTGCCGGCTGCGTCCGCGCACCTCTGGAGAGCGGCGGAGGAGCTGCAGCGGCATCAGGATGAGGTCTCCGAAATCGACGTTCCCCGTGACCCGCTTCCTCTGCTCGTAGGCCGCGTAGAGATCCGGGGCGCAGCCGGCGCGCTCGATCTCCTCCCGGGGAACCTCGGGACCGATGCCGAGATCCTTGAGCCTGCTGATCTCCTCGTAGCTTCGGCGGAGACCGCCGCGGTCCTCGGTCTTCCCGAGAATGGATTTCAGCAGGGAGAGAGAGTCGTCCTCGTCGTAGATTCGGAAATCGGGGGCCAGGCCGGCGAGCTTCGCATTGCGTCTCAGGAACCACGCGCCAAATGAGTGGAAGGTCCTCACCATCACCTCCCTGGCGTCCGGCACGATGGCGAGCACCCTCTCTTTCATCTCCTGGGCAGCCTTGTTCGTGAAAGTCACCGCGAGGATCGAGCGGGGATTCACCCCCTGGCGGTCCACGAGGTGCGCGATCTTGGTGGTGATCACACGGGTCTTGCCTGAACCTGCCCCGGCGAGGATCAGCAGGGGAGAACCCGAGTGAACCACGGCCGCCCGCTGTTCCTGGTTCAGGGCAGCGAAATAGCCGGGCTCATCGCTCACGGGGGGATCCCTCGAGATCGATGCCGTTGCGCCGCTCGATGAGAACCGCACAGCGGGTCCCCGGCTGCACGCTGCGCCTGACCACGACGAGCCCATCCACGTCGGGGGCCTGGAGGTATGCGCGTCCCAGCGACAGCTCCTCCCCTTCGACCTTCTCTTCAACGAGAACGTCGAGGACCTTGCCGACATGGGCCTCCAGGGCCTGTCCCGTGATCGGGCCTTGTCGCAGCTCCACTTGTGCCTTGCGGGATTCGGCCGCCGCCTTCGTCACCCTGCCGCGCATTGCGTACGCGGGGGTGTCCTCTTCCCGGGAATAGGTGAAGCATCCCAGCCAGTCGGGCCGGGCGCGGGCTTGGAAAGAGAGGAGCTCATCGAAGTCCTGATCCGTCTCTCCGGGGAAGCCGAGGAGGAACGTGGACCTGATGACGGCACCGGGCAGCTTCTCGCGGATCTGGTCGAGAAGGGCGAGATTCGCCTCCGGGTCGGCGCGCCTGCCCATCGCCCGCAGCACTCCCGGAGCCGCATGCTGGAAGGGCAGGTCGAAATAGGGAAGGAATCGAGGGTCGCGCGCCATGACGTCGAGGATGCCGCGAGGGAAGTGATCGGGATGGATGTAGAGGAGCCGTACCCAGAAATCGCCCGAAAGACCCGAGAGGTCAGCGAGCAGGCGCGGCAGCGCGGAGGGCACCCCGAAGTCACGGCCGTAGGAGCCGAGGTCCTGCGCGATCAGGACCAGCTCCCTTATTCCGCGATCGAGGAGCCGTTTCGCCTCTTCGAGGATCTCCGGAGGCTGGCGGCTGGCGAGGTCCCCCCGGATGAGGGGAATGGCGCAGTAGGTGCAGCGATTCCCGCATCCTTCGGCGATCTTCAGGTAGGCGCTTCCAGGGAAGGAGAGGAGGTGCGAGCGCTCGTACGGCCGGGGGCCGAGTGCGGACCGATTCCGGATCCCGGGGTTCCGCTCCGCGGAGAGGACGTCCAGGATACGCGACGGATCCCTGTTGCCGAGGAAGCCATCGATCTCGGGCAGCTGCCGCGCTAGGTCCTCCCCGTAGCGCTCGGAGAGACAACCGACCATGATCACCCTCTTGCCCGGGTATCGCTGTTTCAGCCCGAGGCTCATCTCGATCGACTCCTTCTTGGCGGAGGAGATGAAACCGCAGGTGTTCACGATGAGGACATCGGCCTCCTCGGGCGCCTCGGCAAGCCGCCAGCCCGCACCCTCGAGGGCGGCGATCATCCGCTCCGAGTCGACCTGGTTCTTCGCGCACCCGAGGCTTTCGACGTGGAATGCGCGGCGTGTGGAAGCGTCAGCGTCCATCGTGCCGGGAACCGGGCTCAGTACTGGGGAGTGATCTCGAGGACATACCCGCCGGATACTGCGTCGTTCCGCCACGCGATCCTGCGGGTAGCCACTTCTCCGAGATCGCCCAGCTCGAAATCCCTGCCCTGCACGCGCATGCGGGCCGCCCCCGCGTTCGAAAGCCAGATCATCACCTGCTTCCGGGCGGTATCGATCGTGAACTGTTCTCCCTTCTGGAAGAAGCGGTCCTCGCGGTCGCCCGCGTCCACGAGGTAGCGGAAGAGACAGTCGTTCTTGAACGTGAAGTCGAGCGTGAAGAGGCCCGCCTGGGCAGCCTGTGCGACGGTGACGGGCTTGAAGGCGTCGGAGCGAACGGGCGGCGTCGCGGAGCCGGCGGCGGGTGTTGCCGCGGACGCATCGGCTGCCGCGCTCGCCGCGGCCGGGCCCGATGTACGGTACAGCCCGAGATTCACCCGCTTCTGCGGGGGGCCGCGGTCCACGTCGTTCCACACGACTCGGATCTCGGGAGTGGCGTCCCCCGTGAGGTCGATGTACCTCTCCTTGCCCAGTCCCATGTCGACCGTTCCCCCGGGGACCTTCAATGTGAGCGTGTCCCCGATGGCGAACACGACGATCCTGTAGTTCTTCCCGCCGAAGGGCACGGAAATGGCATCACCCTGCGAGAACCACTGCGTGCGGACCTCGTCCTGGAAGACGAAATCCGTGCCGGTCGACTGCGAGGACTTCTGCACCGCGGCCGCGGGGCCGGCAGCCCGGGCGGTTGCCCGGTAGACGAGATAGCTCACGGCCGCGAGGGCGAGAATCGCGGCGACCGCGAAGATGATGATCCGCAGCGGCGGCAGCCGGGGCCTGGATTCGAGCAGCTCGTTCATGGGCAGCGGCTGCTCCTGGATCTTGATGTTGCGGTAGATCCCCACCAGCTCTTCCGCGTTGAGTCCGAGATACTCGGCGTAGCTGCGCAGGAAACCCATGGCATAGGTCTCGCCGGGGAAGGCGGCGAAGTCCTCGTCCTCGAGCGCTTTCAGGAAGCGCTTCGCCACGTGGGTTTCGCGGGCCACCTGCTCGATTGTCAGGTTGTTGCGCTCGCGGGCGAGCCGAAGTTTCTCACCGATCGATTCCATGCTTCCTACTGCTCCGGGTCGAAGAGCCAGTCCTGGATGACGTTCGCATATGGAGGGGCATCGTAGACGAACCGGGAATCGGGCACCCCCTGGTTGGTACGGATGTTCGCGAAATCCATGACCACCTTGTCGCCGCTGGACTGAGTGCCTTCCACCCGCCGGATGAGAGAGTCCTTCACGGAGATGACCATCTGGCTGTAGCTCGTCGTCCCCCGGGAGACGAGCTTCAGTTTCACCACCATCTCCTTCGAACCGTCCTCCAGGGGAACCGAAGAGGGACCGGTGAGGTAGGCGATGGAATAGTTGCGCTGCAGGAGGGAGAGGCCCTGGCTCGTGGCGAGAGCCTCGATCTGGCTCGGGGGCTTTTTCTTGTACCTCTGCTGCAGAACGACCTGCTCGGTGGGCAGGTACACGGTGAGCTTCTCCCCGTCGAAGCAGATCACCTGGTTGGCCGGATCGTCGAATCGGATAAAGAGGTGCAGGGGGGGACTTGTACGAGATCCTCCCCCGCGAGACCGCCTTGCCCTGGG
>JBEKXR010000287.1:0-5572 GCA_049511935.1 Spirochaetia bacterium
GATTGCCCGGACGCCACGATCCGCCACGGCCGCCTCGTGCCCGTGTGCATGGCGGACTATCTGGATCCTCTTTCGGGAGACGGTTTCTTCTCTGTGAAAATGCTGGCAGGCTGGCGGCCGAGCGAAATGCGCGGCCCCAGGCAGGAGGCTCCGTGAAGGTGACATTCATCAACCCCAACTTCACTCGGCAGACTTCGCGAGATGCGCTGGAACCGCTGGCTTTTGCCGTGCTGGCAGGGCTGACGCCTCCGTCGGTGAAACGGGTTTTTTATGACGAGCGCGTGGAGGGGGTGCCCCTCGATGAGCCCACGGACCTGGTTGCGATATCCGTGCAGACTTTTACAGCGAAACGCGCCTACTGCATTGCCGCCGAATACAGGAAGCGGGGAGTCCCGGTGGTCCTGGGGGGGTATCATCCGACTCTCCAGGCTCAAGAAGCGTCCCGATACGCGGACAGCGTCGCTGTCGGAGACGCGGAAGAGATCTGGCCGTCCATCCTTGCAGACGCCGCCGCAGGCAGGCTGAAATCCCGCTACGATGCGCCCGTTCATTCGGGTCAAACTGCGTTCCGGGCCGTCTACGACCGTTCGATATTCCGTGGCAAGCCCTACCCCGTCCTGAAGCCGGTGCAGTTCAGTCGGGGCTGCCGGTTCGATTGCGACTTTTGCAGCGTCCGCGCTTTCTACGGCGCCGGGGTAAAATGCCGCGCCCTGGCGGACGTGATCGATGAAATCCGCGGCATCCGCTCGCGCTACCTCTTTTTTGTGGATGACAACCTTTTCACCAATCGCTCGCTTCTGGAAAAGCTGCTGGCCGCCCTGAAGCCACTGAGAAGAATTTTCGCATGCCAGATCAGCATTGATGCAGCGCGCGACGACGCGCTCCCCCGTCTGATGGCGGAGGCGGGATGCAGGGCGGTGTTCATCGGATTCGAGTCCTTCGATGAGGGAAATCTCGCAGCGATGAACAAGAGAGCAAATCGTCCCGTGGAATACCAGCAGGTTGTCGACCGTTACAAGAGCAGTGGAATCATGGTCACAGGATCCTTCATGTTCGGGTACGACCATGACAGCCAGGACACAGTCCGCCAGGCCCTCGAGTTTGCCCTGGAACAGAAGCTGTGTCTGGCGCATTTCAACCCGCTCTTTCCGTTTCCCGGCACGCCGCTTCTGGATCGCCTGAAAGCCGAGAATCGCCTGCTCTACGATGACTGGTGGATCAACGACGACTACCGGTACGGGGAGTGCCATTTCCGGCCTCGAAGAATGGAGCCCCAGGAAATGGAGCTCGCCATCCAGGAAGCAAGAAAGAAGTTCAACGATATCGGATCCATCCTGCGTCGTTTCGCGGATTTCCGGGCAAACGCTGCTGGCGTCACCAACGCCTTCCTGTACTGGTCCGCCAATCTGGCAAGTCGATCGGAGATTGCCAGGAAACTTCGTATGAGGGTCGGCGCGTGAAGGGGACGAACGGGGCGCTCCATCGCCTGGTCTGGCACATGACGGCACCCGATGCACTTTACTTCCGTCGGAACGCCTGTTCTGCCCCGCGTATCCAGCGCGAGCTGCTCGCCAGGACCTTGAAGGCCAACAGCGAGACGAGGTTCGGCAGGGAGAATTGCTTCAACAAGGTTCGTACATACCTCGACTACAAGGAACGCGTGCCCGTAGGAAACTGGGAGCAATTCCTCCCGCACATTCGCGCGATCCGAACCGGAGCCGAAAGGGTTCTAACCACCGAGGCAGTGAAGCTCTTTGAGCCGACCAGCGGAAGCGCCTCCGCGGTAAAGCTCATCCCTTACACCGAGGGTTTGCGCCGGCAGTACAGCCGGGGTGTGAGCGTGTGGCTTCACGATGTCTACCGCCGCGTTCCAGGGGTTCGGCACGGAAGGCACTTCTGGTCGATCTCGTCCTCCCGCGGCGTGCAGGCGGATTTTGAAACTTCGCTGAGCGTGGGCTTCGACAGCGACGCCGCCTACCTGGGCCTGTCCGGCCGGCTCCTGAGCAGGCTCTTTGCCATGCCGGGCTCGGCAAAGGTCTCAGCAAGCGTGGAGGAGTCCTTCCGCACGGCGGCAAGGTGCCTTCTGTGCACCGGCGACCTGACCTTGATTTCGGTCTGGAGTCCCTCGTACCTGACGAGCGTGCTGGACGCCTGCCTGGTGGAAGCTCCGCTGGTGTCGCAGGAGCTGTCCAGGGGAAACGCGAGCGCCCGGGAGCGGGCCGCTCGCCTCGTCGCAGCCTGCACGAGGTGGGAGAAAGACCGGGACATGGCGCGACTGGTCAGGGCCTGGTGGCCGGACCTCGCCCTCGTGTCTGCCTGGGCAGACGGAGCCAGCGGCCCCGGCGCGGCCGAGCTGCGTCGAGTCTTTCCCGCCGCCGTATTCCAGCCCAAGGGCCTTCTGGCCACCGAGGGCATTGTCACCATTCCGCTTTGGCCGGAGAGCGCCGCTCGGGAACCCTTCAAGGTTCCGGCCTATACTTCCCATTTCTACGAGTTTCTTCCCGAGGGGGAATCCGACGGTACTCGCGCGCTGACACTGGAGGAATTGGAACCCGGCTGCCGGTACACGGTGATTCTCACGACGGCGGGCGGACTGTACCGCTATCTCCTCAACGATCTCATCCGGGTTTCGGGGCGGTGGATGGGTTTGCCGACGCTCGACTTCCTGGGCCGCCTTTCCTGCTGCGACCTGGTCGGCGAAAAGCTCAGCGAAGTCTTCTGTCGATCAGTATTGGAACGGCTCTTCCCCGACGGCCGGAAACCGGACATGGCCTTCTTCGCCCCCTTGAAATCCGGAGACACCTGGGGCTATGGCCTCTTTCTCCAGAAGCCCGGCCTGGAGCCCACGACGGCTCTCGATTTGGCCGGCCGCGCCGACATGATGTTGAGGGAAAACTACCACTACGGATTGGCCCGGAGCCTGGGGCAGCTTCTTCCGCTTCGACTCTTCCAGATTCGGCGCGGCGGCTGGGCCGACTTCGACCGGAGGCTTGTGGCCGAAGGCATCAAGCTCGGGAACATCAAGTCACCGACCCTGGATCGCCGCCAGGACTGGGATCTCTTCCTGCAAGGGAGGTTCGTCGATGCTTGAGGTCGCCCTGGTGAAGCCGCGGATCGGCCGGATGGGGATGAAGCGGTACGTGGACGCCGGGCGCATGGAACCTCTGCAGATGGGGATCCTCGCCGCCCTGCTTGCCGGCCAGGCGGAGGTCACCTTCTGGGACGACCGCGTCGATGACATCGAGTACAACAGATACTTTGATGCGGTCTTCATTACAGTAGAAACCTTCACCGCAACGCGCGCTTACGAGATAGCCGGAGAGTTCCGCCGCCGCGGCGTCAGTGTCATCCTCGGCGGCATGCATCCCACCCTGGCACCGGAGGAGGCTGGGGAGCACGCCGATTCGGTGTTCACCGGAGATGCAGAGAATGGCTTCCGCGAACTGGTCGGCGACCTGGCGAGAGGGCGGTTGAAGCCTCGCTACGACGGGGAACCCGGGGCGGTCCAGCCGGGCATCCGGCCGGACCGATCCATCTTCCGCGGCAAGGGATATCTTCCTGTGAGCCTCGTCCAACTCGGCCGCGGATGTCCTCATGCCTGCGTGTTTTGCGCCACGAGTCAGTACTTCGGCGGGCGTTTCCATTACAGGCCCCAGGACGAGGTCCTGGATGAGATCCAGAAGGACTGCTCACGCCTTCTCTTCTTTGTGGACGACAACTTCTGTGCCGATGCCGACTACGCGAAATCCTTCATGCAGAAGCTGATTCCATTGAAGCGCCTTTGGGTCACCCAGGTGACCGTCAACGTGGGCTGCGATCCGGAGCTCCTGGACCTGATGGAGAGGAGCGGGTGCCTGGGATTTGTCGTCGGGTTCGAGTCGACACAGCGCGAAAGTCTGGCGTGGATGGCCAAGCCGCATGCTCTCGGCAGTGGCAGGCCCTACGAGAGGGAGATTGAGTCCTTCCGCGAGCACGGCCTGAGCCTGTGGGCAGCCTTCACCATCGGGCACGACGATGACACTCCGAAGTCGCTGTGGGAGACCTACGAGTTCGCTCGTCGCTGCGCCTTCCCTTTTGCTGCCTTCAATACTCTCACCCCGTACCCCGGCACGAAGCTGTACCGCCAGTTGGAAGCGGAAGGCCGACTGCTGTTTGGCGGCCGCTGGTGGACTCACCCCTCCTATCGATTCAACGATGCCGTCTTCACGCCGAGGCACATGAGCCCCGAAGAGTTGACCCGCATCGGCTGGGAGCTCAGGAGGAAGTACAACTCCTCCGTGAACATGGGAAGACGGCTTCTGAGGTACCTCGGGGACGGGGGGAGGCTCGTGATGCTGGGAGCCTACATCAGCTATCTACGGATTTTCCGGCAGGAAATCTACAGCAAGCAACACCTGCATCTCGGCGTCGGGGCCGGAGGAGCGTGAGGTGAAGATCACTTTCATCATGCCCAGCGTGGGCCGCAAGGAAGGTCAGCCCTACGTCACAACGTGGCAGATGGAACCTCTGGCCATTGCCGTGCTTGCCTCCCTCACGCCTCCCGAACACGAGCTGCGCTTCTTCGATGATCGGCTCGAGCCAGTGGACTATGGTCATCGGCCGGACCTCGTCGCCATCAACGTCGAGACGTATACCGCCCGGCGGGCTTATCAGATTGCGCGCAGATTCCAGGGGGCGGGGGCCCGTGTCGTCATGGGAGGCTTCCATGCCACCCTGTGTCCGGATGAGGTCACGGAGCACGCGGACGCCGTCGTCACCGGCAGCGCGGAGCCGGTGTGGCGCGAGGTCCTTGACGACTGCGCGGCGGGCAGGCTCCAGCGACGATACGAAGGCCGAACTGCCTTCGCTTCGGAGCTCCCGGACCGTTCCATCTACGGAAAGAAAAAGTATACGTCGATCACCCTGGTGGAAACCGGGCGGGGCTGCCGGTTCGCCTGCGAGTTCTGCTCCATCTGTTCCTTCTTCGACCGGCGCTGGGTGCCCCGGCCGGTGGAGGACGTGGTCAGGGAAATCAACCGCACGCGGGGCAAGCTCTACTTCTTCATCGACGACAACCTGGGCGCAGACCGCTCCCATTTTCGGAGGCTGTTGCAGGCATTGGAGGGCACGGGGATTCGCTGGGTGGGGCAGATGAGCATCGACATCGCCCGGGACGAAGACCTGCTGGACCTCATGGAATCTTCCGGATGCATCGGGGTGCTCATCGGATTCGAATCGATGGAAGCTCGGAACCTGGAGCAGATGCACAAGAAGGTCAACGGGGGGGCGGAGCACTACGAAGCCGCGGTGGCAGCCTTGCGAAGGAGGTCGATCGCCGTCTACGCCACTTTCCTCTTCGGCTACGACACGGACACGGCTGAGACCTTCGAGCGCACCCTGGCATTCGCCGTCCGGCAGAGGTTTTTCTTCGCTGCCTTCAACCACTTGGTTCCCTTCCCCGGTACACCTCTCTATCAGCGACTCAAAGCCGGCGGCCTCCTTCTTTTCGACCGCTGGTGGCTGGAGCCATCCTACCGGTTCGGCGATATCGCCTTCCGGCCCGCCCGGCTCAGCCCCGGGGAGCTTTCCGCCA
>JBEKXR010000288.1:0-5567 GCA_049511935.1 Spirochaetia bacterium
ATCAAGTGAGCGATTCTGTCGGGAAGGGCGAGGTGACCCGCGAGGAGGTGGAGCGCCTCTTCACGCGTCTCGACCGGGAAGCGGAGAGCGCCGGTTATCATCTCAACCCGGACCGGGAGTTTACCCTCGGTCTCATCGAGGGGATGATGGTCAACGAGCGGCGCTACGGTTACTGGGCCTGCCCTTGCCGCCTGGCTTCCGGCGTGAAGAAGGAAGATCTCGACATCATCTGCCCGTGCGACTACCGGGACCCCGACGTCGCGGAGTACGGGACGTGCTACTGCGGCTTGTACGTGTCCCAGGACGTGGTCGATGGAAAGCGAAAGGTGACCCGCATCCCCGAGAGGCGGCCCCCCGAGGGGATAGCCGCGCCAGCGGAGAGAATGGCGGCTTCCGTCGGCAGTATGGCGGCGTCCGCAGCGCCGGGCGGAACGTCCGGCTCGCCGGCCTCGACGCAGCCAAACCTGTCCGAGCTGTCCGGACTCAAGTACCCGTTGTGGCGCTGCAGGGTCTGCGGATATCTCTGTGCACGCGGCCAGCCGCCCGAGGTGTGCCCGATCTGCCGGGCGAAGAAGGACAGGTTCGAGAGATTCCTATAGATCCGGATCGGAGTGCACGGACTCCTCCCGGTCCAGCGCGGGAGCCAGAAGGTCCCTTTGCGCGGGTTCTTGTGCCATGAGCGCCTCGACGCGGCGCTCCGCCGGGCCTTTCCCCGCCTGGATTTCCCCGACGAGCTCTTCGAATCTCCTCTTGTCCGCGAGACGTGCGAGAAACGGGAACTCCTGCCTCAGCACCCGGTATCCCCAGGCAGTGTCCAGCTTCATGCTCGCGGTGCGCGAGCTGCCGCGGATACCGCTTTCAAGGCTGCGAAGGTGCCGGTACTCGCGATCGAGCTCCTTGCTCACACCGCGGCCCGCAATGCGACGCACCACGTCCATGCGCACCTGCTCCATGATCCTGTCCAGGTTCGTGCCGCTCCTGAAGGTCACGGAGAGCGGGAGGGGGACGAGCATCTCGCCATCGGCCGTGTAGCCGGTCATTCCCTCGGTGTAGTACCCCTTCTCGAGCAGCACCGGCGTGGAACGGGGGAAGAAGCGCAGCTTGCGGTAGTCCTCCACGCGTTCGCGAAGGCCGCGGATCTCTTCCTGGATCGTCCTGCTGCCCGGGCTTTCCGCGAGTTTTCTCTCCAGCTCGGGGAGGAGCTCGTTCTCCATGTAGAAGATCGCCTGCGAGAGGGGAAGCTTCATGCTTCGGGACGAATAGGTGAGCTCCTGGCCCTCCTCGATCCCGTAGGGAGGCTGCTCGGGATTCTCTCGAACCATAACGGGAAACAAAAAGAGGAGCGCCTTTCTCACGAAGGGCGGGTAGTCCTCCAGATCCAGCGGCCTGGCGCGGTCGTCCACGCCGGTGAACTTCCGGATCGCGGCGACGATCGTCCGCGAGAGCAGCCGGCGCGCACGCGCATCGGCCTGACGGGCTTCGAGGAAGCCGCCGCCTCCCGCAAGGAGGAACTCTTCGAGCCGCGCCCTGACCTCCGCGTACTGGGGATTCGCCTGGACGATGCCCTTCTGGTCTTCCGAGATATTCTCCGAAAGCAGGCCCTCCACCAGCCTGAGCGCAGACAGGGATTTCTCCGTGATCTGCTCCGCGGGCGGAGGGGCTGTCCTCATGAGCCGCACGCAGATGGAAAGCTTCGCGGCCGCGAGGGAGAGCACCAGGTCGATGTCGCGGAGCCCGGAGAAGCTCTCTTCCGTACGACGCACCTCACTCTCGAGGCGCAATTCTTCTGCGCCCAGCGCCTGGATTTCGGCCGTGAGAAGATCTTGTGGAAGGGTGTCCATACTCCCGTCCCCCGGAAGAGAATATAGAGGGGCGACGACGCTTTTCCAACCCATGCTTCTTTACTATAGTAGCGGGCACATGGATGAGCCATCCGCGGCAGCACGGGCCAGGTCCGGGACCTTTGCCGCGCTCGCCTATCCCAACTATCGGCTATGGTTCTTCGGCCAGACGACCTCGCTTTTCGGCACCTGGATGCAGTCCACGGCGCAGGGCTACCTCGTCTACGAGCTCACGAGGTCGGAAGCGTACCTTGGGTACGTCGGCTTCGCATCCGGCATCGCCGCCTGGCTCTTCCTCCTCTACGGCGGGGCGGTCGCCGACCGCGTGCCGCGCCGCAGCCTCCTCGTCATCACCCAGACCCTGAGCATGCTTCTCGCCCTGATCCTTGCCGCCCTCACCTTCCTGCGCGTGGTCGCGCCGTGGCACATCATCGTGCTCGCGTTCTCCCTCGGTGTCGTGAACGCCTTCGACGCCCCCTCGCGCCAGTCCTTCGTGCTGGAGATGGTCGACCGGCGCGTGCTGACGAACGCCATCGCGCTGAACTCGACCATGTTCAACATGGCGATGGTTGTCGGCCCGTCCGTCGGGGGTCTCGCGTATGCCTTCTTCGGTCCCGGTTGGTGCTTCGTGATCAACGGCCTCTCCTTCGTTGCCGTGATCGCGGCGCTCCTCGCCATGAAGCTCGCGCCATGGCACCCGCCTGCGCGCACCAGCAACAACCTCGCGGAGATCCGGGCCGGGCCGCGCGCCGTGGCCTCGGACCGACGGATCCTCGGCGTCATGTGCCTTCTCGGCGCGGTGAGCCTTTTCGGCATGTCCTTCGTCACGCTGATCCCGGCGTGGGCGGTCGACGTCCTGAAGGGGGATGCGCGGACCAATGGCTTCCTGCAGTCCGCCCGCGGCATCGGCGCTCTCGCGGCGGCTCTCGGCATCGCCACCCTCTCACCGCGGCGCTCGCGGGGAGCGGTGATGACGTCAGCCGTGTTCATCCTCCCGGTTCTCCTCGTGGCGTTCTCCTTCACCCGCACGCTCCCGCTCTCCCTTGCAGTCCTGCTGGCCGTGGGTGCGGCGAACATCGTGGGGAACAACCTCGCCAACTCACTCGTGCAGACCCTCACCCCTGACCACCTCCGGGGCCGGGTGATGGGGGTGTATATGCTCACCTTCTTCGGCTTTGCGCCGATCGGCGCCCTGCTCGCGGGGGGGGCCGCAACGGCGGTCGGCGTGCCCCTGACGGTGGTGCTCGGAGCCGGCGGCACGCTCGTCTGTGCGACGGTCATCGCGCTCGCCATACCCTCACTTCGGAGGTTGGAGTAGATGGAGTGGTTCGATCGCGTCGTCCTGGGATCGATTCGCGAGCTGATGCGTGCCGCCCGCGAGAGCTATGGCGTCGATCCCGTTGCCTTTCTCGTGATCTATCTCGCCTCGGCACCGTTCTTTTACTACTCGGTCTTCCGAATGGTGCGGGCCCTGGCGCAACGGAAGCAGCAGGAGATCCTGCTGTGGAGCATGGTCTTCCTCGGCTCCACGGTGGCACCGTTCCTGTACGTGCTCGTGTTCGGGCGAAACATGCCTTGGTGGGTGTACGTGGTGATCGCCCTGCTGATCGGGCAGGGGGTCTATTCCCTCATCCGCCGATTGAGGAAAAAGCAGGCATGAGCCCCCGTGCCCGGGCATGCCCCGCTCAGTCTCTGACCGCGTCCACCTCCAGACGGACCATTCTCACGGCGACGTTCCCCTGGGCATCCGGAGGATGGGCCTGCACGTACCTCTCGCTCGCTTCCCGAACGAACGCCTCACGACGACCGGCAGGGACCCTCTCGGTGTAGGGCATCCACGTCGTTCGGATCCATCCCGCCAGGCCTTCCGCGCCATTCTGGAGCATGGTCCGGGGAAGCAGCTCGATCCGGCGCACCCTCAGTCCTGCCGCAGCGCACCAGGGAGCATACTCCTCGGAGGCGTAGAAGCCCCAGGGAAACTGGAAGCCGGCGAAGTAGCGGCCCCATTCCTCCGCGGCGGTCATCTGCCTCGCCACGTCGAAGATCTCGGACCCGTTGCCCCGGCCGCCCATCTGGAACAGGACGCTCCCCCCGGGCCGCAGGCTCCGCGCGGCTCCCTTCAGCACCGGGCCGTGATCTTTCACCCAGTGCAGGGTCGCATTCGAAAAGACGACGTCGAACTCCTGATCGAAATCGAGCGCCCGGGCATCGCCGGGCTGGAATCGGAGATTCGGGTGCGCGGACGCGGGAAAGGCCGCGCGCGACAGGCGGACCATGTCCTCGGAGCTGTCGACGCCGACCACCCGGCCGTCGGGAACGCGGCGTGCGATCTCCGCCGTGACTTTCCCGTCACCGCACCCGAGGTCCAGCACCGATTCATGTCCCGAGAGCCCGAGCTTTTCGATGAGCTCACGGGCCCATTCCTGCTGCGCTGCCGAATTTCGGGCGTATTCCGCCGCATCCCAGCAGAAGCCTTCCCCGTTCATCCCGCGCCCCTCGCGATGGCGTCAAGGGTCTCGACGAGGCGCTGGATCTCCGCTTTCGTGTTGTAGTGCACCGCGCCCATGCGCACCATCCCGCCCGATCCTTCCAGTCCGAGGCGTCGGGTCACCTCGGGCGCGTAGTAGTTGCCGTCCATCGCGTAGATGCCCGCCGCGTCAAGGCCCTGGCAGATCCTCTTCGGGTCATGCCCTTGCATTGTGACGGAGAATGTGGGCACCCGGCTTCTCATCCTTGATGCGTCCACGATTCCCCTGATGCAAAGCCCCTTGACCGACATGAGCCCCTCGCGCATTGCCGTGCACAGCCCCGACTCGCACTCCTGGATGCTCTGCATGGCGGCGCGCAGCGCCGTGCGCCTCGATTCCCTCCCGCCCGTACCGAAGGATCGGCCCACCCACTCCAGGTAGGAAAGGGCGCCGCGCACGCCCGCGATCCCCTCGAAACCCTGCGTGCCGGTCTCCCACTTGTGCGGGGGCGTATCCGAGGCGGGCCGCACCTTGTACGCCGCCAGCCGGTCCAGCAGCTCGTAGCGGCCCCAGAGAATGCCGGTGTGCGGCCCGAAGAACTTGTACGCCGAGCAAGCAAGGAAGTCGCAGCCGAGTGCCGAGACGTCGATGGGTCCATGCGGCGCGTAGTGCACGGCATCCACGAAGCACAGCGCGCCGGCCTGGTGGGCGATGCGCGCGACCTCGGCAACGGGATTGACGGTGCCCGTGGCGTTCGAGGCGTACCCGACGGCGACGAGCTTCGTCCGCGGGGTCACCTGCCGGACGAGCGCTTCGACGCTCCAGGTGCAGTCCGCCGGGTCGAAATCCACCCAGCGCACGACGCAGTCCCGGTCCCGGGCTGCCAGGAGCCACGGAGAGATGTTCGCGTCGTGATCCAGCCGCGTCACGACCACCTCGTCACCCGGGGAAAGCTCGCGGGCGATGCTGCGGGAGAGGTGCAGAGTGAGGGACGTCATGTTCTGCCCGAAGCAGATCTCCTCGGGCCGCGAGGCGCCGAGGAAGTCGGCGAGCGCTGCGCGGGTCTCCGCCACCATGGCGTCCGACTCGCGGCTGGCCCGGAAGGCGCCGCCGTGATTCGCGTTGCGCGTCACGAGGTACTCGTTGATGCCCGCGAGCGCCTCGGAGGCGATCTGCGTTCCCGCAGGGTTGTCGAAGTACACCGGGGCAATGCCGCCGTGGGAGACGGGGTCGAGCGCCGGAAAATGGGAGCGCACAA
>JBEKXR010000289.1:0-5562 GCA_049511935.1 Spirochaetia bacterium
ACCAGACAAATCCAAGGGCAGCAACCGAATCCGCCCACCACCACCCCGCCAGTGCGGTCGCAGCGACGCCAGCAAGTAGTATCCACGACATGTACGCGCACACCATGCTGCATGCCCCGTCTGAGATGAGAGCCTTGCTCCCTATGCGCCGCCCTGCCCTCTTCTCGGTTTCGGCGAGGATAGGCATAATGATGCTCGACGCCACCGCAATCCCGATCCCGAGCGCGTTGGCTTCAGGGCGCGCCTTGGTGAAGAGAGAGGCAGCAGAAGAGACGACAATGTAGGCAGCGAGCGCGAGGAGGGCGATGCCGACGATCCATGAGGCGGCCTGTTCCGCCCTTTCGACGCGATCGGAGCCGCCCACATTCGCTTCAATATAGAGCCTGTAGAGGAGAGCGCCTCCTGCGACAAGCTCGATTACGCTGTCTGCGCCGAAAGCCACCAACGCAACCGAGTGGCCAAGAACACCCGCAAGCGCAGCAGCGATAGCTTCGATAACCATCCAGACAACAGACAGCCATTCAACAACAACGCCCCTCGCTAATTGTGATGCACGACCCTGGTCACTTGTCACGACCGACTACTCCCCCTCCTCAATGATATCTGTTCTCGTCATTGAGGAAAAGGAAAGCAAGGTGTCTCCAAGAAAACCAGCCTAATGACGCGGATGAATAACCTAACCAGATGTAGCGATTGTTTTTGTGACGAATGCTTCAGTTCTGAGTACATTTCGGCGTGTCAGATCAACACAGCGAACCGGTGATTTCTGAATCTTTGGAGGCTCGGACCTCCGAGAAGGGAGTCGAGTATGGCGTTCACTTTCAGAGAGATTTGGACCGCGATTCATGGGATGGCCTTGGGTTTTGGCTTCGTTCTGTTTTTTACCGGCGCGCTGGCCCTCCTGCTGACTCTTCAACCACAGCTGCTCACCGCAAGGGGCATTCGCAGAAACATCATCCTTCTGAAAATCTCAGGGATCGCCATTGCCGGACTTTCATGGCTTGCAGTCATCGTTGGTACCTACATCGTCTACCCCTGGTACCGTGCGGCGCCGCCCAAGGGGACGACGGACTTGAGCAGCTTCCCGCGTTCCCGCCTTCTTGCCAACTCCGCGTTGAGCGGCTGGCACAACTTCGGCATGGAATGGAAGGAGCACCTTGGCTGGCTGGTGCCCATCATCGCGACGGCGGCGTTGTTCCTTATCTTCCGTTATGGCGAACATCTCGCGAAAGAGAAGAAGATGCGATGGACGGTTTTTGTCATCCTCTGCATCGCGTTTGTGCTGGCGGGAATCGTTGGAGTCCTGGGCGCCATCATCACCAAGGAAGCCGCAGTCGTCTGAGGGAGGCGGGAAATGAAGAATGGAACTTCAGCGGCGGCAATCCTCGCCGCGGGAATCGGACTTGCAATGACGGGGATCATCTCAACACTTGCCGAGGCGATTGCGGCTTTTGGCAAGGTGCTCATCTGGTCAAAGCCCGTCGGCGACCTTTCAGGGAAGACCTTTATCGGAATTGCGGCTTGGTTGGTGAGTTGGCTCATTCTTGGACTTCTCTGGCGGGACAAGGAAGTGAGTTTCCGGCCTATCCTGATCGTCTCTGCCGTTCTCTTAGTGATAGGATTGCTGTTCACTTTCCCACCTGTGTTTGATCTGATCGCCGGAGGCTGACATTGATGTGAGTTGAAAGGTTCCGAATGGCCGAACGCATTGGAGAGTTCTTCTTAAGAATCAGCGTGATGACCTCAGAGCAGATTAAAGAAGTCTTGAGGCTCCAAGAGGCAGGCGACAAGCGAACATTCGGCGACATCGCCCTCTCGATGGGATACGTTGACGTCCATGCACTCAAGGCCTATGCGGATTTCGCCAGCGGCAAATGAAGCGTGACCGTCCTCTTCGGCAAGTGTGCATGAGATTTCAGATATGAACCCTCAGGACAAGGCGAACATTCATCGTTACCGCAACAGCATTCGATCACTCGTTTCACAGTACGTGCCCACGGGCAAGACGATCGACGCAACGCTGGGCGAACTGGCGGAAAGGTGGAACCCACTTTTCACAATGGAGCAGAAAAAGAACCTCGTAGAGGATGTGAACGCGTTGGTCCGTGATTACTTGCGCCCCATCCGACGCAGTTTACTCGAGCGGCCGCCTGACCAGGAGAGGATTCAGTCACTCGCCAAGGAGCTCTCAATAAGCAAGAGCCTGGCGCAGATCAAGAAGCGGGACATCCTGATGCGTTACATCGAGCTGTACATGATCAGGTGCCTACAGATCACGAGTTGAAGCATACCGGCCGCGAGCAGGGACGTCGAAGTCGGCCCGAAGCCGGTGGCGGTGGATGGCGCGGGTGCGGCAGAGCCGTACCCACCAGGTGTCATGGCGAGCGATCATGGTAGCGCCGGTGCAACTGGCCCCACCGAGGTGAATTGGTTCCGAGTGCGAAATGTCTTCCTTCGAACACGTTTTGACATAAGATAATTGCCAGAATTTGAAGGCACCCTTTTTGTCTACCACCTGATAGTTGGGGGGAGAGCTCGAGAAGACATTAGTGCTCCTTCAGCGACGCCTGTTGCCGATCATTCAGGGAATTCCTTATCTTCCTGCCGCAACCGTTTCTGCGCCGATTCTTGCGAATCGTAATCCATGAGGAGGTCATCTGGCGTGAAAATCGTGGTTATTGGTGCAACTGGCACGATCGGAAAGGCTGTCGCAGACGCACTTGCCAAACGCGGGCACGAGGTAATACGCGCGTCCCGCAAGTCTGCGGTGCGAGTCGACATCGAAGATGCGGCGACATTGCGTGCGCTTTTCGAGAAAGGGAAAGATATTGACGCGGTTGTTTCCTGCGCCGGTGGCGCGGGGTGGGGACCGCTCGCGAACCTCAGTGACGAGGACTTCGCGCTGTCGCTCCGGAACAAGCTCATGGGCCAGGTCAATGTGGTCCGTGTGGCGAAGGATAAGGTGAAGGACGGCGGGTCCATCACCGTGACCAGCGGCACTCTCGCGACAAAGCCGATGCCCGGAAGTGCCGCGGTTTCTCTTGTCAACGCGGGCCTTGAGGGTTTTATTCGAGCGGCGGGGCTGGAGATGCAGCGCGGCGTGCGTGTCAACGTCGTAAGCCCTCCGTGGGTGAAGGAAACGCTCCGTGTCATGAAGATGGATGAGTCGCACGGCCTGACAGCCGCGGATGTGGCGAAAGCCTACGTAGCGGCGGTCGAAGGGCAGGCAAATGGAGAGGTGCTCGAAGCAGCAAGATTTGTTTGAGACGCGCGAGGTATCGGGACGGGTCCTAGAAGGGAAAAAAGGGTCGGGAACCTCCATCGTCCTCATCCATAGAGCGGGGGGCAGGTAAGATAAGTGAGCAACTATTACAGTCTGGCCAAAGGATTTTGGGCGCGCGGTGCGCAGTTCTGTGAAAGCATGCAGGTGGGCGGGGTGATGCTCGGGTCTTCCTGCGATGAAGGTGACCGATGAGGGAAGCACCAGATGGCGCTCTCTCCGCTTGTCGACAAATAGCCTACAGACTCACGCGTTGCGCGAGAGGCTGCAATATTTCCTGGGGGCGCACAGGTAGCGTCACGAGGGAATGATCAAGTGATCTCCTTCCTAGCTTTGATAAAAAGCGAACTATTTCTGCGTTACAGGAGTTGTTGGGCAGGAATCGCTGGTTGCGATATTTGTGGGAGAAATCCGAAAGGAAACGAGGAGGGACTTGCACCTGCATTTGCATGACTGTGCAGTCCTATCTTTTCGGCTTGAGGATCTTGGTAGACAGATTGTCGGTTATGGAAAAAATCCACTTGTTATCCGGTATGCCTTTGTCGGGAACCGGCGCAGCGTCCCGTTCTACGGAGACACTGCGCCGGCAATCAACATCTGCCCTCAGAACGTGCCAGGCGTCTGCATGAGCTTTTGAACGTCCGGGCTCTTGTAGTTGTCAGGTGTGATGATCACAACAGGAATCTGGATCTTCTTCTTGTCAGGCGGGATCGTTCCTCCCTTGATAACGGTATCGAGCATCGTCACGCCCTGGTAGCCCATCTGATACGGGTTCTGGGCCGCTATCGCCTGGATGGTCTTATCCTCGAAAAGCGGGATCACCTCGGGGCTGGGATCGAACGTTACCAGGTTTACCTTTTTATCCAGACTCTTGGCCTTCAGCGCCTGTGCTGCGCCAACCGCCATCGGCGCAGCAGCGGAATAGATCCCATTCACGTCCGGGTTGGAGTTCAGGAGGTCGGTTGTGTCGTTCATGGCGGTCGCAGCCTCTGCGCTCGTCCACTGAGTCGGCAAGACGGTGATGTCCGGGTTTTCCTTCATCGCGGCTAGGAAGCCCTGGTCCCTCTCCCTTCCCGTCTGCGAGCCGGCTGTGATTCCGAGGTTGATGACTTTCCCTTTACCGCCGATCAGGTTCGCGAGCACCTTACCCAGCTGGTAGCCACCATTGAAGTTGTCGGTCGTGATGCTCGCCAGAGGCGCATCCGAATTGACCCCTGAGTCGACCATGATGATAGGGGTTCCCGCCTTGATCCCCTCTTCTATGGGGGGGACGAGCGCCTGCGCGTCGGTAGCCGCGCACAGGATACCCGCCGGACGGGAAGTAACGGTGTTGCGAACAAGGTTTACCTCACCTGTGACATCCGATTCCCTCGACACTCCCTGGTAGGAGACGGTGTAGCCAAGCTCTTTGGCTTTGTCCGCCGCGCCTTTGCGCAGGAAAAGCCAGTAGGTCACGTCCGTGGATTTCGGGATAAAGACGATTGTCTTCGACTTGGCGCCCCCTGCCTCCTTCTGCCCTCCGGCAAAGGCCAGGGTCCCCGTGCCCACGGCAAGAACAGCCGCCACGAGTATCCACAAAAACCGAGAAACCTTTCTCATGACGATCCTCCTTGGATCGAATGTATCGATCCCAGCTTTCGGCGACCGCGGTGTGCTGCAACGCAGTTTACCGCAGCGTCCGTTTTCCAGCTTCATGTCACCCCCTACCGCTTCCGTCTGATCTGGTCGAACGCCACCGCAACGATGATGATCAGCCCGTTTACCACGTACTGCCAAAACGCATACACGCCGAGAATGTTCAGGCCGTTGCGGATGGTCGTCACGATCAGTGCCCCGATCAAACTCCCGATGATGTGGCCTTCTCCGCCGAAGAGGCTCGTCCCGCCGATCACCACGGCCCCAATCGCGAGAAGCTCGTACCCGTCACCCCCTGCAGGCTGCACCGTGCCCAGCCGGGCAGACTCAATTACCCCTGCCACCGCGCTCAGCATCCCCGCAATGATGTAGATGCCCAGCGTCACCTGGAAAACATTGACTCCTGATAGCCGTGCGGACTCTCTGTTGCTGCCGATAGCATACGTGAAACGGCCGAAGCGCGTGTAGCGCAGGGTGAGAAAAGCCAGGATGAAGACGATCACCATGATGATGGTCGGCACTGGAAGAACGTGCCACAGCCGGCCCTGGCCGATCCACATGTACGCCTGTGTAAGCCCGTAGATGGGGATCCCGCTGACCGCTATCAGTGCGAATCCCCGGGCGATCCCCATCATCCCCAAGGTGGC
>JBEKXR010000290.1:0-5552 GCA_049511935.1 Spirochaetia bacterium
GGGATAATAATCGGACACAGAGGAGGAGACAATCAGGGAAGACTGACCCATATTTGCTTCTCCAAACAATATCTCATTGAGGAGGTTTGCATGAACCCAAGGCGTATCGTTTTTCTGCTGGCTGCGATCGTTGCGCTGCTCATTGCGGCTCCGACGTTCGCAGGTGGTACGAAGGAAGCGTCGCAGGCAACCACGTCGGCGATGCCATATCAGGGAGTCACCCTGAATGCCCTGATGGAAGGCCATCCGACCACGGATGCGATCAAAATGCTGCTGCCTGAATTCACAAAAGCTACCGGGATCAAGGTCAATCTGGAAGTGCTGCCCTTTGAAGACATGACGGCGAAGGCTTTCTTGACGCTCAGCCAGAAAAGCTCGCAATACGATGTCTACTTCGACGACTGGTCAGCGCATGGGATAGGCTTCGCCTCGGCAGGGAACATCGAACCGCTCGATGCCTCTATCTCCAACGCGAAGATCAATAAGTACGTCGATATGAAGGATTTCGTAGATACCTATGCCAACTTCGCGCGCTTTCAGAATCAGCAGTTCGGGTTGCCCGTCTACGGCGAAAGCACATTTCTCATGTACCGCAAGGACCTGTTCGACCAGTACAACCTGAAGGTCCCGACGACGATGGATGAAATGATGAACGCCGCGAAGACCATCTTTGAGAAGACGAACGGCCAGACCTTCGGCGTGACCCTCCGCGGCCAGCAAGGCATCCATGCCGTGTACGTATGGCTCGCCTTCCTCTGGGGCTTCGGCGGACATTGGTTTGACCAGAGCGGGAAGCTCGATCTGGACACTCCCGAGGCCATCGCCGCAACCGCATTCTACCGCGACCTGCTGACGAAATACGGTCCTCCGGGATTTGCGAACTTCGGCTGGACTGAGAACCGGGTGGCGTTTACACAGGGCCGCGCGGCAATGACGATCGACGCAACAGTAAACGGTGCGTTCAATGAAGATCCCAAAGAGTCCGCAGTCGTCGGCAAGGTTGGCTATGCACCTGTTCCCCAGGCTGCCGGTGTGACGCTCAAAGGCGGTCAGCACTCCCTCGCCGTGCACTGCCTCTATCTGAACAAGTACGGCAAGAACAAGGAAGCGGCTTTCCTGTTCATGTCATGGGCCACGTCAAAGGACATTCAGACAAAGGGGTTCGAGGTGGCGCCGAACAGCGGAGCAACATCCAAGGGCGCTTTGTACAGCGCCGCGTTCCAGAAAAAGTACGGCGCTTTTGTCGACGGAATGCTTGCGGCTCTGGGGAAGGCCAATCCTGGCTACCTGCCGGGGGTCCCGCAGGCGAACGAAATCATCAACAAGGTGGGCGTTGCGTTGTCTCAGGTTCTGGCCAACATGGCTACCCCTGAAGACGCTTTGCGTCAGGTCAACGACGATATCAACACCAACGTCCTCAAGTAGATACCAAGAGCTCATGAAGGCAGGCGGGTGGCGCGTGGGCGTTGCCCGTCGCCTTCTGGAGAGCGAGCGGGGAAGTGATCCGTTGAGCTGGCAATGAAACGCGCAAAAACTGACTCTCGAAGAATGAGCCGCACCGCCTATTCCTTCCTCCTGCCCGCGGTTGTTGCGATTTTCCTCGTCATCATTGTTCCGATGGTTCTGGCCATTTTCATCACTTTCCATGACGTCAACCTGGTGGAGACGGGCGGAGCAATGATCCCGAACGGGGCGAGGAACTTCGTGACGCTCTTCAAGGATCATCGCTTCTTCCATTCCATCGTCATTAGCCTCCTTTACGTCGTGACGGCCGTGAGCATCGAAACGGTCTTGAGCGTCGCTATTGCGCTCTTGCTCGACCGGAAGTTCCACGGCCGGAATCTCGTCCGTACCCTCATTATCATTCCGATGTTCATCACACCCGTCGTTGTCGGCCTCAGTTGGCGCATGTTCTATGATCCCACCTCCGGCATTATCAATTATTTGCTGGGTGTCCTGGGCCTCGGGACGCGTCATGACTGGCTTGGCAACGCGTCCATTGCGTTACCGGCGATTGTCCTCGCGGATGTGTGGGAATGGACGCCCTTCATGATCCTGATCGTGCTGGCGGGACTGGAATCCATCCCGCAGGAGCTGTACGAGGCGGCCGTTGTGGACGGGACGACCCGCATGACGGCGATCCGCTACATCAGTATCCCGCTCGTCCTGCCCGCCATCGTCGTCGCGATGATTTTTCGCGTCGTCGACGCGATGAAGGCTTTCGATCTCATCTATGTAATGACCAAAGGAGGCCCTGGGCTCGCCACGGAAACCACCAATCTGTACGCATACACGATCGGATTCCAGTATTTCCGCATCGGTTACGCGACCACCGTCGCCCTCGTTTTCACTGTCATCGCGACAGCGGTCTCGAGTGCATTCGTCAGTCGCCTGTTCCGGCAGTCAAGGGCGTAGCAGGAGCTCGTGAGCATAATGAGAGAGGCGCATCGCGGAGCGCAGGGGCTTCGCGCGACAATATTCTGGCTTGTCATCGTCGCGATCCTGCTGTTCTTTCTTTTCCCGCCGATCTGGCTTTTCATGACCTCCATCAAGACATTCAGGGATGCATTCGCAATACCGCCGAAACTGCTTTTCACGCCGACGATCGAGAATTATCTGAACGTGTTTGCGACCAAGCAGATACAGGCATTCCTGCTGAACAGCATCATCATTTCGGCTTCCTCCACCGCGATTGCACTACTCATCGGCATCCCGGCAGCCTATGCGCTCGCGCGATTCGAGTTCGCCGGAAAGAAGAACCTGTCTTTTTTCATCCTCAGCGTCAGAATCGCTCCCCCGATCATGACGCTCTTTCCGCTCTACATCCTGTTCAACCGGCTCAATCTCATCGGCACCCGGCTGTCCGTCATTGTCATGTACGTTGTCTTCAATCTGCCCCTCGCCGTCTGGATCATGCAGATTTTCTTCCGTGACATCTCCGGTGAGCTGAGAGATGCCGCGCTCATCGATGGTTGTTCGGAGTTGCGGGTCCTGCTCCGTGTCATGCTCCCGCTCGTGCGCTCGGGTCTTTCCGCAACCAGCATACTGTGCGTCATACAGGCGTGGAACGAGTACCTGCTCGCGCTTGTCCTCACGAGCCAGAAGAGCCAGACGATGCCCGTGGCGATCACCTCATTTATGACGTACTCTGGAATCGAGTGGGGACCCATATCCGCGGCCGGTGTCGTTGTCATGGTCCCTATGATTGCATTCGGGTTGATGGTTCAAAAGAACCTCGTTCGCGGCCTGACTCTCGGAGCAGTCAAGGGATAAACCGAACCCCGTCCGTCAGTTCACGGGCGGGGGCGAAACGATGTATGCAGAGGATATCGATGTTCGAGCAATACCCGCGCATTCAGCGAGATCAGACAAAACGCATCCTGCGCATCATGCTGAAACACGCAAGGGTCACGCGTGCGCGGATTGCCCATATCACCAGGCTCAGCAATTCGTCCATCGTCGCCTATACAAAGGCCCTCATCGACATGGGCGTCATCCGCCTGTGCCCGCCATCGTCCCTTCACTCCGGGCGGCGCGTCGAGTACCTGGAGTTCAATCCCTCCCTGGGAGTGAACATCGTCGTCGTGCTGACGATGCGGCGCATTCACGTGTCCCTCGTCAATCCGGCCGGTGGGATCGTAGAGAGCCAGGAGCGCCAGATTTACAAGGGCATCCCGAAGTCTGAGCTGCTGACCCAGCTCCAAGAAGCAATTCAGTGGGCAAAAGATCTGGCAGAATTAAAGTTGAAGGTGATGGTTTTCGGCATCGGAATCAGCCTGGGGGGGTACATCGATCCGCTTCGGGGAATCTCGCACGAGTATCTGTTTTCCAGCGATTGGAACGAGGTCCCTCTCACGGACATCATGAAGGATCGGTTCAATCTTCCCTGTCTGATTCTGAACGACGCGAATGCCGCAGCACTGGGCGAGCTGCACTACAACGCGGCGGAAGGGGTGAGCAACTTCATCTGCATCTGGATTGGTGAGGGAATCGGCATGGGGATCGTCGTTCGCGGCGAATTGTACGAAGGACAGACCAGCTACGCGGGTGAGATCGGCCACACGAAGGTCCGCGGCAATGACCAACTCTGCTATTGCGGCAGGCAGGGATGCCTCGAAACGATAGCCTCGGAGGAATATATCGTGGCCACGTGCAGAGAAGGTTGCCGAATGGGCGTGCACACGGAGCTGCTCCAGCTCTGCGACGGCAAGGTTGAACAGATTGCCATCGAGCACGTGAAAATGGCGGCCGCACACGGGGACCGGTTCACTCAGAACATCCTCGACCAGGTGGCTGACACTCTTGCCATCAAGATAAGCGACGCGGCAAACATTCTCGATCCAGAGATGATCGTACTTCGAGGGCCTGTCATAGACGGCAACCCATACCTGTTCGAAAGCCTTCGCAGGGTCGCTTTGAACAACACTCTGCGGCCGATTGCTCAGCAGCTCACGATTTCCTACGCGGAGGGAAGCGATGATAATCAAGCCAAAGGCGTGAGCAGCTACATCCTCTGGCATTACTTTTCGTGATCCTGGGAGAACCGCGCATGACACCAAGAGAAAGGGTGCTGAGAGCAATCAACCATCAGGAACCGGACCGGATTCCGATCAGTTTCGGAGGGACGATGTCAAGCGGCATCCTCGAGTGTCCTCCCACCGGCCGTGCGTACTCGAGGCTGTGCACCCATCTCGGGATTGTGCCTCACGAGCCACCAGATTTCGGATTCATGAACAACTATGTCTCGAACATCGACGAACGGATCCTTTGTCGGTTCGGTTCAGATTTCCGACGCATCGATCCCAACGGACCCGACCTTCTGACATCGAAGGATGGATCCAGAACTGTATTGGGGATCTATTGCGGCTTGCGCGTCAAAAATGGTGGTGTGTACGACGACGTGTTCGAATACCCCCTGTGGCACGCCGAGACTCTCCGGGACATTCGCGATTACCCGTACTGGCCGCAGAGGGGTGATTTTCAGCGTCTCGCCGCGGGCAAAGCCGAGGAGGCGCGGCAGCTGCAGGCCGGCGACTACGCCGTTGTCGTCGACACCTTTCTCGTCTTTCCGTTTCTCATGTATCCGATGCTCACAGGATTCGAGAAATGGCTAATAGACATGAAATCAAATTCGAGCTTTTATTTTGCGCTTGCCGACAGACTGCTCGAAGTCGGATTGGATATCATCGGCGCGTTTCTGGGCGCAGTCGGGCCGTGTGTGAACGTCGTCTGCACGTATGACGACGTGGGCACCCAGCGCGGCCTTACCTGTTCGCGACAAGACTACATGCAATTCATTCAGCCTTATGAAAAGCAGATTATCGACCGCATAAAAAAGGTCACGGACGCCGTGGTCTACCGCCACAGCTGCGGCTCCGTCTACGAGCTCATTCCAGATTTCATCGAAATGGGCATCCAGATTCTCAATCCGGTGCAGCCGCTCGCCTGGAACATGGAGCCGTGCAGACTCAAACGGGAGTTCGGCAAGGACTTGTGTTTTTTTGGAGGTGTGGACACCCAGGTGCTCCTGCCGCACGCAGCACCGCCGGAGA
>JBEKXR010000291.1:0-5535 GCA_049511935.1 Spirochaetia bacterium
TGGTACCACGAGCTTGGACCGCAGGGGATGACGGCACGGAGCTCTTCGCCCCGCCGATTGGCAGCTTCAATCTCCTCGATGAGCTCCCGGGCCATCAGCGCGCCCATGGCCGCTGAATCCTGGACGAGCCGAAACGGCACTTTGCGGGCAGGATGATGTTCGAGCTCCTCCAGGGGCACACGGCACCATTCGTACAGATCTCGGCGATCGAGCCTGTTCATGTCCAGATTCCTTTCAGCCCGGGGATGATCCTGAGGGCGTTGCGGTAATAGATCTTCTCCAGGGCCACGTCAGGAAGATGCAGGCCGTAGATCTTCCAACGCGTCAGGTTGTCGCTCTCCCCGAGATAGCCGGGGTAGTCGAAGTACTCATCGCGCGATTCAAGGAACCGAAAATATGCCCTGTACATGGCTGTTGAAATGGGCATATCGGAACCGAAGAGCACCCTGTCCTGGAAGCGAAGCAGGAAATCCCGGGCCGAGTAAGGCTGCCTGCCCATCTCATCCATGCGGGCGGAGAAATCGATGCACACGTTGGGGAGGTCGTCCAGGAGGGAGGACACCCAGTCCAGGTCCTCGGGGTTGTTCGCTACGTGGGGACAGATGAAAGTCGTGCTGGTGTGTTCGGCCATCATCCGGGTCCTCTGTTCCAGGAGCTCCCGCTTCGTGAAATGTGAGCCGTGAAAGCTCCACCCCGGGTACTTGCGGAGGGTGGACAGGTGCTCGTTCTTTTCGTCCAGCGGCAGGAAGAACCCCACGGGGTCGCTCGTGTGAATCAGAACAGGGATCCCCAGCTCTCCTGCATGGTTCCATATTGGCGAGAGCCGCGGGTCATCCACCGGGATCATCTTCCCGTCGGGCGTGTGGAAGCGCAGACCCAGCTCCTTCGTCACCTTCAGACCGAGAGCCCCCCTGCGAACCTCCTCGTCCAGCGTGGCAACGCACAGCTCCGCGTATCCCCCTTCCAGGTCGATGGTGAAGTCGTCCCACCGCGCGAACTCCGCCATCGTGAAGGCGGCAAATCTGCCAGGCTGCGTGTTCACCCAGTCGCGCTGGTACTCGGCAAGGTCCCGCCGACGAATCGTGTAGCCTTTCTCGTCGAACGGGAGGGCGCAGTTGCCGGTGACGTTGACAAAGATCCGCACTCCCACTGCATCCATGACCGCGGTCATCTCCTTTGCCGGCATGTCGGCGAAGAGATGATTGTGTGCGTCGATGACGGGGAAACGAGCCTTTTCCGGCACGTGAGCGGGCCGCCGAAGGAGCACCTCGGGGCGGGCAGCAGGCGGCAGGGCAACCGGCGGCGGTGCGGGTTTCTTTTTCACGGCTGGACCGCCTTCACTCCGGTGATCTCGCAGAAGTCGACGAGCGCGGGCACCAGGTCCGCACCGTAGCCGAGACATGCGTACTCGTTCGTCCAGTTCTGTATGAGAACGTCCATGTCGCCATGGACCGTCACAAAGCCGTGGGGCCAGAAGGGGATCCCGCATTCGGCCAGCCGCGAATCCAGCTCCCCGGCCGGAGGCTCGAATATCGTGCACGGTACCACGGTCATCCGGAACGCTCCCTCCACTCTACCCAGACGGGCCAGAGCCCCCTCGCCGACCTTGCATACCAGCCTGACGGAAAGTCCGCCCGCCTGGCCCTCGGTAGGGATCCCGTGTGTCGCAAAGCCCGCGGGACCCAGTGTGCCGGCCAGGGAGGGGGGCACTGCGCCATCGCCAATGATCTTGATCTCACGGGTCTTCTTGTCGATGTGCTGAAGGTCCCCGTAATAGACCGGTTCGGCGCTCAACCGCGAGAGAAGGTAGACGGAGAGTGCAGTGTTGAAGTCTCCCAGCGTGGAAGTTCCCCACCCGTCCTCCAGCATCATGCTCTGCGCAAAACACGTCGCCGAATAGTCATCTCCCAGGCCCGGAAAGGACTGGATGGTGTAGAAATCGAATCCTTCCTTCTCCACGATGCTCTTCAGGGCCAGGTAGAGTCGGATGGAACGCTCGTTGACAAGGGACTTCTCAGGGGCAGCGCCGAAAAGCTTCACCAGGCGCGGGGTGAGCGCGTCCAATTCCGTCGGGGAGATAGCATTCGCCCTGCGAATCAACTCCGTCGTGTCACGGCTGTCGATGTCCACCCCGAACATCCTCATCCATTGTGACGGATCGGCCACACCACAGGTCTGACCCATCCCACGGCCACCAAAGGTTCCAATTGTAGACATGTTCAAGTGCCGTCTCAGGTTTGCTGCTTGACAGTAGCTCACGATCCGCCCGATTTCGACCGGGTCATCCGCGGCGCCGTAAACGAACCGGTGCGGGATGCCGACCTCCTGCAGAGAGCCATGCAGAACCAGGCCGCCCACAGGGCGCCATCCCTGGGAACCGGGGTGGGTCCAGAGAACGACCGCCTTCCCGCTCAGCTGGAAATCCCTTACGGCTGCCACCAGGTGCGCAGCCCAGACCCAGGTGCCGGCGAAAAGCACGATGCAGTCCACCTCATCGTCCTTCTTCATCAGGTCCAGCGCTGCCCGGGCTTCAGCCTTGCTCGCAATGACGACAGGGTGCTCCTTGAGCCGGAGACCGTGGGACCGAAGGGCGTCGCGGGACCGAGAGACCACGGAACCGTCGATGAAGGGGGCGCCCATTGGATCCTTCAGGCCGTCCTTATGCACGCCATACACGATGAACCCGACGATCGGCTGGATCATGGCATTCTCTCCTCTGGATACGGCGCTGCTGATGGTAGAAGAAAAGGCCTGCAGGCACAAGGCAGAGCGAGCTGCGTGCGCTACGTGCGGGCTGATTTGAGGGAGCGCATCCGAAAATCCACGTTCGGGAGAAACGCTGCGATCAGGCCCAGCAACGGGAGGAATGCGCAGAGCTGGTAGACGTGAGCGATGCTCGTGAGGTCCGCAAGCTTTCCCAGGGCGGCGGACCCCAGTCCTCCCATGCCGAAGGCAAAACCGAAGAAGAGCCCCGAGATCAGTCCGACGCTCCCCGGAAGCAGCTCCTGGGCGTAGACAAGAATCGCAGGAAACGCGGAAGACAGAATCACCCCTATGCACACGGAAAGGATGGTTGTCCCCAGGAGGTCTGCGTAGGGGAGCAGGAGCGTGAAAGGCGCCGCCCCGAGGATCGAGATCCAGATCACATACTTGCGGCCGATCCGATCGCCCACCGGACCTCCGATGAGCGTTCCCGCCGCCACTGCGAACTGGAAGACGAACAGGTGCAGCTGCGCGGCCTTGATCGAGAGACCGAACTTCCCCATCAGGTAGAACGTAAAATAGCTGCTGATTCCCGAGAGGTAAAAGTACTTGGAGAAGATGAGAACGAGCAGGATCGCTACGGAGAGCACGACTCGCTCGCGCGGGAGCGCCGGGGGAAACACGGCGGGGTGGATCGACTTCTTTCCCGCTCCTGGGGCGTGATGCCGCCGGTACCAACTCCCGACACCGCCGAGCACTACGATGCCCGCTCCCGCGAGAATCGTGAACCACAGGAAGCTGGACCTGGCCCGTTCGGTGATGACAAGGGCAGCGAGCAGGGGACCGAGAGACGAGCCGACATTTCCCCCCACCTGGAAGAATGACTGGGCGAAGCCCCGGCGTTCGCCAGCGGCGAGGTGGGCGACACGCGACGATTCGGGATGGAAAATCGAAGATCCCATGCCCACGAACGCGACGGAGACGAGGAGGGCTTCGTAGCTCGTCACCACCGCGAGCAGGATCAGGCCGACGAGGGTGATCCCCATGCCGGCGGCCAGGGAAAAGGGCTGGGGCCGGCGGTCGGTGAAGGCCCCGACGACCGGCTGCAGGAGCGATGCGGTAAGCTGGAACGTGAGCGTGATCAGCCCTACCTGCGCGAAGCTCAGGTGAAAGCTGTCCTTCACGACGGGGTAGATGGCGGGAATCAGCGACTGCAGAGTGTCGTTCAGCAGGTGCGAGACACTGATTGCGAGGAGCACGCCGTACGAGGTCACGCGTGCCCGATCGTCGGGCAGTTCCGCCATCAGGAAGACATCCGCTACGGGGAGGTGAAGACGCTGTTGATCTTCTGCTTGTAGCTGATGGGTGGATCCGTGGAGTACTTGATGCTGAGGGCCACCAGGTCCTCGTGCCCTTCGACGTCTTCCACCCGCACGATGCTGCCGTCCAGCACCGTGTCATCCTTGACCTCGCACTTCTGGAGCTTCAGGAGCACCTTCCGCGGCCCCTGGGGAAGCCCGAGCATGCTGAGCAGGACCTTTGCACCGCCGAAGGAGAGGTCCCTCACCAGGCACCGGCGGGAGGAGCCATCGATGGCGACGCAGCTTTCACGGGACTCCAGCCCTATCTTCTTCATGTTCTCAGGAGTCAGGACGATCCTCTGATCACGCCGTCGCAAGGAGTTCGACTTGATCTCCAGCAGGGAGCCGAGGATCTCGAAGAGGGCGTCCGACGGCTTCTGGGTGAACTCCAGGGCGACGAACCTCACCTGCTGCTTTTGTGCATTGTATTCCGAGAGGCTTTCGACCCTGCAGCCCACGAAAAAACTGACCGGTGCCTTCTCGTCTCTCTGCTTGAATCCGAGATGAAGGGTTGCGACGGCGCTGTTGCGGGCGAGGATGTCGCTGGCGTTGTGGCCGATCTCGGCGATCACGCGTGCTCCCTTCATGGAGCAGGCGTACAGGACGCAGGGGAGATGGTTGGCTCCGATGGTCAGACGGACATCGGAAGTGATCAGTCCGCTCTCGAAGATCACCTGGGCGTTGAACGTCATCTCCGTGTCACCGAACTCCTCGTAGAGGCGTGCCAAGTGCTGCGCCGTCAGATTCTGCACTCCGTTGCCCTCCCTTCAAGACCTGGACGAAGATATACCCCATGGCCTTCGCCGTCAACGCGCCGCGCCTTCAGCGCGGATTGTTGCGCCGCGCCTTCGGCGCGGATTGCATTCCCGGACTTTTCGCGGGAGCGATGGGCTGGTAGTATCAGCGCTGATGGCTGCACTCGTCACTGCCGGGTTCGTCGCCGTTGCCCTTTACCTCTTCTTCTTCGTGTTCTTCCCGATCGGCCGTGGGGCCATCTATGACCCGAGCAGCAGGACCGAAGCCGAGGTCATGGCGCGCATCGCGGAAGTGCGCCCGGGGGAGAAAGCGGCAGATCTCGGCTCCGGCGACGGACGGGTGGTCTGCGCCCTAGCCCGCGCGGGAGCCGAGGCGCACGGCTACGAGATCAACCCGATCCTGGTGCTGATCTCGCGCCGCAACATCCGCCGCGAAGGCCTCGGCGGGCGCGCCTTCATCCACTGGGGCAATTTCTGGCGGCTGAGGCTGTCCGACTACAGCCTGATTACGGTGTTCCAGGTCGGTTTCGTCATGGCCCGGCTTGAAGCCAAGCTGGGCCGGGAGCTCGCGCCCGGATCGCGGATCGTTTCCCACTACTGGCGCTTCCCGGCGCTCCTCCCCGAACAGACGCAGGGGAACATCTACCGCTACCGGGTTCCCGACCCGTCGCGAAATTATCAAAAAAGCCCATAAAACAAGCCTTTTTTGGGTACTT
>JBEKXR010000292.1:0-5516 GCA_049511935.1 Spirochaetia bacterium
CAGAAAGTCCGGGGATCATCCCGTGGTCCCGGACCATGGAGAGGTAGTCGGGCAGCCGGGGGATCGCGCGGGAGTTCTTCAGCACCAGTTGCTCCACGGAGGAGTGGTGCGGGAGGCAGAAGGTGGCGCCGTTCCGTGCGCTCTCCGCGATGGCCGCCTCGGCCTCCCGGCGGGCCGCCGGGGTATCATCGACGTTGATGACCGGCGTATCGATCCTGACGATTCGCTTCCCCGTCCTGTCCTCGGTGCGCTTCAACGCGTCCCGCATGGTCCGCCGGCCGCGCATCTCCACCATGATGGTGTCGACCCCCGACCCGAGAAAGGCTTCCAGGATGTCAGCGATCGCATCCGTCCCGCAATTGCGGGACCTGATGCTCTCATCCGCCGCGGCGGTCGTGTGGCTGTAGCCGAGCATCCAGTTCGTCCCGATGATCATCCGGGAGAGGGACACCCCCGCCACCGTCGTGCGGGGGAACAGGTTACTCATCCAGGTGCACCTCGAAAATGGAAGGTAGCACGCAATCTCGGGGAGGGCTATACTCCCCTCCCGGGATGAACGGAGTCCGTGTTGTGGGCATCGCGGGCGGTTCGGGATCGGGGAAGACGACCATCGTCTCCCGGATCACGGAGATCGTGAGGGACTATGCCCTGGTGCCCCAGGACAACTACTATCGCTCCGCGGAGCACGTCACCAACCAGTCCATCACCGGTTTCAACTTCGACCACCCCGACGCATTCGACAGCGACCTGCTTCTCGAGCAATTGCAGGGGTTGAAGGCCGGGACCCCCATCCGCATGCCGCAGTACGATTTCGTCCATCACCGGCGGAGGAACGAGACCGTTCTCGTGGAGCCCCGAAAGCTCGTGATCCTGGAAGGGATCATGATCTACTTCGACAAGCGCATCCGCGACCTGGTCGACCTGAAGCTGTACGTGGATACCCCTGACGACATCAGGTTCATTCGTCGGCTGCGCCGCGACATCACCGAGCGTGGGCGCACCATGGACTCCGTGATCGAGCAGTACACCGAGCGGGTGCGGCCCGGGCATTACGAGTTCGTGGAACCCACCAAGGCCTATGCCGACCTTGTGATTCCCGAGGGCGGGTTCAACGAGCGCGCCATGGAGGCTCTCGCGCCGTTTCTCAGGCAGATCGCCGAGTGATGCGCCTGCCCGGCCGCGAGCCGCACCGGGTTGACGCGAAAGGGCGATACGGCTAGACTGCGCACGTTCCGATCACCCCACCGAATGGAGAAGAGCGCCGTATGGCCAAACTGACAGGCAAGGTCCTGATCGCGCAGGGGGGCGGCCCGACCGCCGTCATCAACCAGTCACTCGTCGGCGCGGTCCTTGAATCACGCAAGTTCCCCGAGGTGACCCGGGTCTACGGGGCGACAAACGGCGTGCGAGGGATCGTCAATGAGGATTTCCTGGATCTTTCGCAGGAAACGACCCACAACCTCGAGCAGGTGGCCATGACTCCGTCCAGCGCGCTGCTTTCCACGCGCGACAAGCCCGACGAGGCCTACTGCAAGGAGATCTTCAAGGTCTGCCAGGCGCACGACGTGCGCTATTTCTTCTATATTGGCGGCAACGACAGCGCCGACACGGTGCGCATCGTGAACAGCAACGCCGAGGGCGCGGGCTACGACATGCGCTGCATCCACATCCCCAAGACCGTGGACAACGACCTTGTCATCAACGACCACACACCCGGTTACGGCTCCGCCGCGCGGTACGTGGCGCAGGCATTCATGGGCTACAACCTGGACAACCGGGCGCTGCCGGGCGTGTTCATCGGGATCGTCATGGGTCGGAACGCGGGCTTCCTCACTGCCGCCGCGACCCTTGGACGCAAGTACGAGGACGACGGACCTCATCATGTCTACGTTCCCGAGCGGCCCTTCTCCGAAGAGCAGTTCCTCGGCGACGTGAAATCGTCCATGGAGAAGAGAGGCCGCTGCCTCGTGGCGGTGAGCGAGGGCGTGATGGACAAGGAAGGCAAGCCCTTCATGACACGGCTCAGCGGCAGCAGGGAGGCCGATGCCCACGGGAACGTGCAGCTTTCCGGCTCCGGGGCGCTCGGTGACATGCTCTCCGACCTGGTGAGGGAGAAACTGAAGATCAAGCGCGTGCGCGCGGACACGCTGGGATACGCCCAGCGCTCCTACCTGGGCGTCGTCTCCGACGTGGATGCGCACGAGGCGCGCGAGGTCGGGGAGAAGGCCGCACAGTTCGCAATCTGGCACGACCAGGACGGCTCCATCACCATCCAGCGTACGGGCAACTACTCCGTGGACTACCGCCTGGTGGCGCTGGAGGAGATCGCGGCGAAGACCAAGACGATGCCGAGGGAGTTCCTCTCCCCGGCCGGCAGCGACACTACGTGGGAATTCTACAATTATGGAAGGCCGCTTCTCGGCTCCGGATTTCCCAACGTGCACCGAATCCGGGCCCCGAAGGTCGCCAGGATCTTGAAAAACGGGAAGTAGGAGCCTGAGCAGTCACGCGCGCTATGCGCGTGGAGGTCTTTCGACTACAATCGCCGGGGTGTGAAGCTTCGCGCGAGACTCCTTTTCATCTCGATCAGCGCGCTCCTCGTCCCGGTCCTCGTCGCCATTGCGGTGGCCGCGGCGGTTGTCGTGGAAAGCAGCGGCAGGTCCCAGGAGGCGCGGTTCCGCTCCGCCCTGGACCTGATCCGCAAGGACATCACCGACACGGAGCAGCGTTACCGCACGACCATCGTGCGCCTGGCTCTCTCCGAGACGCTCCAGGGCAAGCTCTACGTGTACAACAAGTACTGGGGCTACTTCAGCAAGGACACGCTGGACGGGGATATCGAGGTGCTTCGCGACGAGCTGGAAAACTGGCTCCTGAGCGGTGCCATAGATTCAATCGCCGTGTATCGCACCGAGGGCGATCGCTACGCCTCGGTGGTGGTGGTCGGCAACTCCACCTACATCCATGTGAGCGTGCCCCGCGATGCGCCCGCCCGGCTTGCCGGGCAGGCCGAGTACGCCCAGACAGCCGACGGCATCTACGCCACCTTCTACATCCCCGTCTTTCGAAATGGAGAAGTGATCGGGCTCCTTGCGATGCAGAAAGCCTTCAACCGCGGGTACCTGGAAACTCTCTCGCTGAGGTTCAACATCGGGATTGCGCTGTACGCGCAGGGGCTCTATCGCTATTCGTCGCTTCCCGGCATCGACGCCGCCGGGGTGCTCTGGACCCGCTCACACCCGATGACGGGCAGCCCGTTCTCGGGCTCCTACCCCTTCCAGGGACGGCTGTACAAGTACGTCGGGTCGTACTTCGAGATGGGCCCGCTTGCCAAGGGATTCCTCTTCGTTGGCGGCGCCTCCTCCATCACGGCCGCCGACTGGTGGCGGAACTTCACCCAGCTTTCGATCATCCCCCTCATCTGCGTGGCGGTGGCCATCGCGCTCTTCATCTTCTGGGGAAGCGAGGTGATCCTCGCCATCCGCACGCTCCTGGCCGCATCCGTCGCCGTGGGCCGGGGAGACTACCGGGTGCGGCTGCCGGTGGAGCGGCGCGACGAGTTCGGCGGGCTCTATCGTGGGTTCACCCGCATGGCCGAGCAGCTGGAGGAAAACCTCGAGCGGCTGGAGGAAAGCAAGCGCATGCTGGTGACCAGCGAGAAGATGGCGGCCCTGGGCCGTTTCTCCGCCGGGGTGGCGCACGAGATCAACAATCCGCTGGGCATCATCCTCAACCATGTCCAGCTCCTGCGCTCGGGACGGCTGGAGGAGCAGGAGCGGGAGGAGTTCCTGGAGCGCATGGAGACGGAGATCAAGCGCGTGAACCGGCTCCTGCGCAACCTTCTCTCCCATGCCACCGACGAGGAGCTCGCGTTCAGCGACCTCGCGCTGGAGCCGGTGGTGGCCGAGGTCGTGCAGCTGTTCACCCCGAAGCTGCAGGTGAAGGGCGTGCATGTCCGGGTCCAGCCCTTCCCGGCCCACGCGGTGGTGGAGGGAGATGCAGACGCGATCAAGCAGGTATTCTTCAACCTGCTGTACAACGCCATCCAGGCCATCCACCACGATCACGGGCTGGTGAACATCGACGCCGGGGCGGCGGATTCGGGATGGTGCGTCCACGTGACCGACAACGGCGAGGGCATGGACGAAGCAACCCGGGCGGCGATCTTCCAGCCCTTTGTCACGCGCAAGCAGGGCTACGGGACGGGGCTGGGCCTCGCGCTCAGCCAGACGATCATGAAGCAGCACGGCGGCACCATCGCCGTTGCCGGCGAGCTGGATGTCGGCACCACGGTCACCCTCTGGTTTCCCCGCAAGGAGGAGGCATGAGGAACCGCCGCGAGTACTCGATTCTCATCGTCGACGATGAGGAGGGCATGCGCCTCGGGCTGGACAAGGCGCTCTCCCTGGAGGGATACCGCGTGGAAAGCGTCGCCACCGGGGCGGAGGCCCGGCGCAGGGCCCGGGGAGAACGCTTCGACTGCGCGTTCGTGGACCTGAAGCTTCCCGACCTGAACGGCACGGATCTCCTGTCGGACCTGCGGGAGGCGGGCACCGCGGTGGTGATCATCACGGCATTCGCCAGCGTGGACACAGCGGTGCGGGCGATGAAGCTCGGTGCGGTCGACTATCTGCAGAAGCCCTTCGACAACCAGGACATCGTGGCCCTGGCCGACCGGCTCTGCCTGGGTGCGCGCAGCGACTCACATGCGGACATGGAGTCCCTCCCGGGTGAAGGCTTCGTGGCCGCAAGCCCCGCCATGAGGCAGATCGTTACGACGCTCCGCAAGGTGATGGATTCCGAGATCCCCCTTCTCCTCCAGGGCGAGAGCGGAACCGGCAAGGAGATGCTCGCCCGGTTCGTCCACCAGAAAAGCGCGCGCGCGGGCAGGCCGTTCGTAGCCATCAACTGCGCGGCCATCCCGCCGGAGCTGCTGGAGAGCGAGCTCTTCGGCCACGAGAAGGGCTCCTTCACCGGCGCGCATGCGACGGTGCCCGGCAAGTTCGAGGCGGCCGGCACGGGAACGATCTTCCTCGACGAGATCGGCGACATGAGCCAGCACCTGCAGACGAAGCTCCTGCGGGCGCTGGAGGAGCGATCGTTCGAGCCCGTGGGATCGACCCGTTCCATTTCACTTGCCGCCCGGATCATCGCCTCCACGAACAGCGATCTCGCGTCCATGATCCGGGAGAAGCGTTTCCGCCTGGATCTCTACTACCGGCTGAAGGGGGTGGCGGTCACTATCCCCCCTCTCCGCGACCGCCGGGAGGACATCGAGCCCCTGCTCTCCATCTTCCTGGACTCGTTCCGGCGGCGCTACAACAAGCCGGGCGTGGAGATTTCCCGGGAAGCCGTACGGTTCCTCCGTACGTACCAGTGGCCGGGGAACGTGCGCGAGCTGAAGAACGCCGTGGAGTCTGCCGTGCTCCTCTCAGAGCAGAACAGGCCCCTTCTTCCACAGGATTTCCTCCTCGAAGGGCCCGGCGAGGCTGCGCTTCCCGAGCTGTGGAGGCAGG
>JBEKXR010000293.1:0-5493 GCA_049511935.1 Spirochaetia bacterium
CGCGGGGACGAAAAGCCCTTTGCCCGGTTCGTCGAGGAGGCGGCCGCCATGCTCCTCACGCTCCCCGAATGGCTGGAGGCTCTCACGGGGCTCTCCCTGGAGAGCAGGATCGGCCTCGCCCTGCAGGCACTCCGCCTCACCGGCCTGCTCTCTTCCTCCGAGGGAGAGCCCGGGGGCGCGGCGCCCCTCACGCCGGGGACGGAGGCCGACGCGTGGATGCGCGGCACCGTCGAAGAACGGAGGGACATCGTGGTGACCCGGCTCCGAGGCGAAGAGGGAAGACCCGCGCGTCTCTTCGACCTATTGGAGCAGGACTCGGTATCACGGGAGAATTCGCAGGCTGAGCTTCTGCCCTTGCTCGCGCAGGCCTTCTCCTTCGTCCCCATGACAACTTTTATCAGGTTCGCGGATTTCGCCGAGTTCCAGGCGGCCATCGGGAGCCCGCTGGCCGCGGCATCCCTCGCAGGTCCCGGAGCGCGCGCAGAGAACGACGAAACGGTGCTCCCCTCTGAAGAGGCGATGGAAGAGCTTTGGAAGTCATTCCTCGGTATCTTCCTCGGCCGCTGCCTCCTGTCGCTCGGCGCCGTGGAGGCCGGGCTCACCTCGGACGGGAAGCCTGGTTTCCGAATGACAGACGTCGGCAGCCGGCTCCTCGGGATTCCGCGGGATGGCCTCCCTCCCGCCGTCGAAACAGGCCCGCAGGCGGAGGGCCCCCTGGTCGTGCAGCCGAACTTCGAAATTGTCTTCCTCTCTCCTTCGCCGGGAGTGGAGGCCGAGCTGGGCAGGTTCTGCGACAGGATCGGGAGAGAGGTCGGGGTGCTGTTCCGAATCAGCCGCCAGTCGCTGCAGAAGGCGGGTGCGGCGGGCATCGATGCGGACCAGGTGATCACGCTGCTCGCGCGCCGGTCACGAAGCCCTCTTCCCTCGAATGTCGTGCACGAGATCCGCGGCTGGATGGCCCCGACGCGCTGAGGGCGGGACCGAAGGACGGACGCACGGCACTCCCGACGGCGACCGTCCCTGTTCTCACAGTCGCCGGGTCGCGGCACTTCTGATAGTATCGTATCCCTCATGAAACACGTTCTCGGAAACTATCATTCGCTGGCGGCATGGCGGGAAGCTCAATGCCGGAGGCCTCTTTCGCTGCTCGACGAAAGCTGGACCGACATGGAATCCTGGCGGACCCAGGCGCGGGCAAAGGTGTTCGAGCTGCTCGCCTACGAGCCGCCCGCCTGCTCCCTGGACGCCACGGTGGACCGTGCGACGGAACGTGACGGCCTGGTGACCGAGCTGGTGAGCTGGGCGCAGCCCTTCGGTCCCCGGACGGAGGCCTTTGTCGTGCGTCCCACCAGGACGAAGGGCCGCCTGCCGGGGATCGTGGCTCTCCACGACCACAGCAAGTTCAAATACTACGGCAAGGAGAAGCTCGTCGCACTGGACGACGAACCGCCGATCCTGAGGGATCTCAAGCAGGGCACGTACGGCGGGGTCTCCTGGGCCAACGAGCTTGCCCGGCGGGGCTTCGTGGTCCTGGTGCCGGACAATTTTCTCTGGGGGTCGAGAAAGATGCTTCCGGAATCCGTGCCCGAAGAGTTCGTGCAGGGGGTCATGCGGGAAACCCCCGGCAGCCGGGCCTACATCGAGGCATACAACGAGTTCTGCGCGGACTACGAATCCCTGGTGGCGAAGACTCTGTTCGCCTCCGGGACGACTTGGCCCGGTATCATGGCCTGGGAGGACCGGCGGGCGGTGGACTACCTGCTGACCCGGTCCGACACGGATCACGGCCGGCTCGGATGCGGGGGACTATCCGGCGGTGGCTTGAGAACGATCTACCTCGCGGCGCTGGACCCCCGGATCCGCTGCGCCGTGTGCGCGGGGTTCATGTCCACGGTCAGGGAAATGATCCCCGATATCGTGCGGTGGCACACCTGGATGTTCCACGTCCCCCACCTCCCGGCGCTCATGGACCTTCCCGACGTGGTGTCGCTGCACGGCCCGTCGCCGCTCATGGTGCAGGGCGACCGCGACGATGCGCTGTGGACCCTTGCCGGCCAGGAGCAGGCGGACGAGAAACTGAAGAAGATCTACGCGCGCCTGCAAGCGCCGGAGTGCTACCAGGGGCTGTTCTACCCCGGTCCGCACAAGTTCGATCTCCCGATGCAGAAGGACGCGTTCGACTGGTTCGAGAGATGGCTGAGATAGCGGGAAAGGAGCCCTAGCCGACGTCGGTAACGCCCGCCACCGCCTTCTCGATGCGCCCGATCACCTCGGGGGTGAGCTTCGGAAGGACGGCGAGTGCCTTCATGTTCTCCTTCACCTGCTCCGGCCGGCTGGCACCCGTGATCACCGAGCTCACGTGCGGATTGTGCGCGCACCACGCAAGGGCAAGCTGGGCGCTCGTGGCCCCCAGGTCCCCCGCGATCGGGTGCAGCTTCTTCACGGCCTCGATGAGAGCGGGAAAGGAGGCGGTCCCGCCGGTGCCGGCGGGAACTCCGCGCTGGAGCGGATCGGCACGAAGCCCCTCGTATCCCGAGAGGGCCAGCCGGGAGTCCTTGGGAATGCCCGCATTGTATTTGCCGGTGAGAAGGCCTGCCGCCAATGGGCTCCAGATCGTCAGTCCGAGGCCGAGCTTCTGATACAGCCGCTCGTACTCCTTCTCCACCCGCCGCCGAACGAACAGGTTGTACTGCGGCTGTTCCATCTGCGGCTTGTGCAGGTGGTGCTTCTCCGCAAGGGCCCATGCTTCCATGAGCTGGTCCGCGTTCCATTCGGAGGTCCCCCAGTACAGGGCCTTGCCGGATTCCAGCATCATGTGCATGGACCAGACCGTTTCCTCGACGGGCGTTTCGGGGTCCGGGCGATGGCAGTAGACGAGGTCGATGTACTCCAGGCCGAAGCGCTTCAGCGCGCCGTCGATTCCCTCCCGGAGCTTCTTGCGGTTCAGGGTGGTTCGTTCGTTGACCCCGTCATGCATGCCGAAGAAGATCTTGGTGGACACGATGTAGCTCGCCCGGCGCCACCCCAGCTTGCGAAGCGCGGCTCCCATGACCTCTTCCGAGCGTCCCGCCTCGTAGGCTTCGGCGTTGTCGAAGAAGTTCACCCCCTCGTCCCAGGCGGCCTTCATGCATGCGGCGGCCGCATCGACGTCCACCTGCCGCCCGTAGGTCACCCACGAGCCGAGCGAGAGAGCGCTCACCTTCAGACCCGCGCTTCCCAGTCTCCGATACTCCATTTTTCCCTCCTCAGTCTTCGACCGTGCGGTACGCTCCGGGCCGCAGGCTCTGCACCTGCGCGACCCCGGCCTTCCGTCTCCTGAACACGCTGACCTCTCCGCCGAAGGCGGAAATGGTCCCGTCCGGCTCCACGACGATCGCCGAACCGGAGGCGATCCCGTATCCCGTCGCCCCGACGGGACGCAGGGCGAGCATCGACCTCAACTCGCCCCACGCGTCTCCCTCACCATGCGTGTCACACCAGACCCGGGCCAGGCCCAGGCAGGGGAAAAGCTCCGCGCTCCCCTCGTCCCCCGGGTCCACCCACCGGATCCACCCGCGGCAGAGCATGATGCTGCCCGCTGACACGCCGATGAAGGGCGTGCCGGACGCATGGACGGCCCGGAGGAAGGGAATCATGCGCCGCTCCTCCAGCACCCGGATTCCCGCCTCCACGTCGCCCCCGGAAACGAAGACCACGTCGGCCGATTCGATCACCGCGGCCGCCTTCGCTGCACTGCCCAGCCTGCCGCACAGCGGCGCAAGAGACACCAGGCCCGCCCCTGCCCGCCTGAGCACCGCAACGTTCCGTCGTCGAAGCGCGGGGTTGTCGCCGGAGGCGGCTCCGACGTACGCAACGCGGGGCCATGGGATCTCCATCCTGCGCAGCGCGGCCTGCAGGAGCGCGTCAGGCCCTCGACGCCGACGCTGATCCGCGCCGCCGGAGGCGGATTGGGCGCCGCCGGAGGCGGATTGGGCGCCGCCGGAGGCGGATTGGGCGCCGCCGGCGATCAGGTACAGCGGTCCCTTCACTGAAGTCATGGACAATCCCCCCCTGGGATGAGATCACCGGGGAGACCGCCCGTCAACGTCCGGCGCCTACAGCTCTTTCGCGTGCGCCGAAAGGTACGAGGCGACGCCCTGGGCCGTATCCTTCATCCCTGCCTTGCCCTTCGTCCACCCGGCGGGACAGACCTCGCCGTGCTCCTCGTTGAACTGGAGGGCGTCCACCATGCGGATCATCTCGTCGATATTCCGTCCCAGGGGCAGGTCATTCACGACCTGGTGACGCACGACGCCGCCCTTGTCGATGAGGAAGGATCCGCGGAAGGCCATCCCACCGGCGGACTCGACGTCGTACGCACGCGCGATGAGGTGCCGCACGTCCGCCACGATCGGGTAGCGCACCGGCCCGATCCCGCCTTTGTCCACCGGCGTGTTCTTCCATGCCAGGTGGGTGTGCTCGGAATCGATGGAGACGCCGATGACCTCCACGTTCCGCTTCCGGAACTCCTCCAGGCGATGATCGAAGGCGATGAGCTCGGTGGGGCACACAAACGTGAAGTCGAAGGGGTAGAAGAAGATCACGGTGTACTTTCCCTTCGTGAACGATGAGAGGGTGATGTCCTTGAATTCATTGTTTCCCATCACCGCGGTCGCGGTAAAATCCGGGGCCGGTTTCCCGACGAGGACTGCCATTGGGTTCTCCTTCCTGCGATTGTCATGTGGCGCGGCGTGCGCGCGAGTTGAAGGTACTCACCGCGCAATGAAGGGTCAAACGGTTTATCGCGCCCCCGCGCGCGGGCCGTGGGGTGACTAGCCGATGCGGAATGCCATCAACAGGAGCCGGATCAGGATGAGGGCCCAGCCCGCGAGGAGGATGATGAGCGCCACCTTACGCGCGGCGGATGTGAGGATGACGAACACGGTGAGCAGGGAGAGGAATCCGATGGGCTCGGCGAGCGTCGAGAGGTTCTTTACCGAGGGGAGGATGTACTGCACGAGCTGGACGATTCCCTTCCCGACGTAGCGCGCGGACGTGCTGAGAAACCCGAAGATCTGTGTGAGCAGGTCCGGTGAGTTCACGGGGAACCCCTCCCGGGCGCAGTATACTCCGGCGGCCCGCCGTCGAACAGTACTTCACCGCTTCGCGCGGATCGTGTATACTGGGCGGTACATGGCCGCAGACGCAGCTCTTCCTTCGCCGAGACGAATCGACCGCGCGGAAGCCCTCTCGGATCTCAGGAGGGTGCAGGCTGCCGGGCAGGTGCCCCGGGCCCTGGATTCGCTGGCTGCCCCCCTTGCCGTGCTCAACGCCCGGCGCCAGGTCATATTCGCCAACAAGGCCTTCCAGGACTTCGCCCGCGGCGCGAGCATGGACGAGATCTGCGGCAGCAGGCCGGGAGACGTCCTCGGATGCGTGAATGCGCACCACGGATGCGGGGACTGGGAGGGCTGTGGATTCTGCGGTGCGCGGCAGGCGATCGGTGAGACGCAG
>JBEKXR010000294.1:0-5479 GCA_049511935.1 Spirochaetia bacterium
CCTCGCTGCCTTTCGCGCCGCGCTGCCGCGCGTTGGCTTCGCCTCCACTTGCCACGCTGCAATCGCGTCCTCGAGGTTTAGGAAGTCGCACCCCGGACTCGGCCAGTCACGCTTTGTCTCACCCTGGTAGATGACCACACGGCGGCAGGTTGCCGGGCTGCCCGACTTCAGCGCGAGCGCTGCCACGCGCCCGAGTCTGTCCATCCAGGCAGCCTTCGGGGTGTGGCTGGACTTGACATCCACGACCCATCGGCGGCCGCCTTCCGGATGGTGCAGCAGAAGATCAGACTCCAATCCGTTCGACTCACGGAAGTAGTTGATCTCCACGTCAAGGCCGCGGTGCGCCGCTGCCTTGAGAATCTCCGCCACAACGAGGTTCTCGAACACGGGGCCGCCGAGAGGGCCTGCCTGCAAAGCTTCCTCGTCGCGGATACCCGTGAGGTGACAGGCGAGGCCCGTGTCCCAGAAATAGAGTTTCGGACGCTTTACGAGGCGCTTGCCGATGTTCGAGTGCCAGGGGCGGAGGCGGAAGACCAGGTAGCTCGCCTCGAGGATCGAAACCCAGGATTCGATCGTCTTAGAGTCCACCCCTACGTCCCGCCCAAGCGAGCTCGCGTTGTATTCCTGGCTCGTGCGTGCCGCGAGGAGTCTCAGGAGGGTCTGGAAGTCGGAAAGCTTGCCTACCTCATTGGCGAGCCTCACGTCCCGCTCCAGGTAGGTACCGAGGTAGGAGGAGTACCACTCCCGTGCGCCTTCGTGAGCGCGCATCGTGAGCTCGGGGTACGAACCGAGGAGCATCTGGCTCGCTCGCGCAGCCCTCGGCATTTCGCTGCGCTCGAAGGGATGGAGCTCCAAAAGCCCGATTCGCCCCGCAAGGCTCTCGGAGAGGCGCCGGGAGAGAGAGAACTGGTTGGACCCGGAGAGGATGAAGCGGCCGCGGCGTTCGCGGTCTGCGTCGATGGCAATCTTGAGGTAGGAAAAAAGCTCGGGTGCACGCTGGGCCTCGTCCAGGATCACGCTCCCGCCGAATCGCGAAAGGTAACCCCGAGGGTCCTGCCCGGCCGCGCGCACTTCCTCGGGGTCATCGAAGCTGACATAGGGCAAGTTCGGAAGTGCCGTTCGCAGAAGCGTGGACTTGCCCGATTGTCGGGGCCCCGTCACCGCGACTGCGGGAAAAAGCGCCAGGTACCTCTTCATCCGCTGTTCAAGGACCCGATGGCGATATGGCATGGCCTACTATGAGTCATGAAATATCGGAATGTCAATCCGAAATTTCATGAGACAAAGCATCCCCACCCGGATCAGGTTGCGAGCGAGGCTCTCGGAAGCCTTCTCGTCGTACTCCGCGCGGAGAACGAGAAGTCCTCGTCCCGGATGTTGGCGCTCTTGATCCCGCGGCGCTGCAGCTTCTCCTGGATGGCCGCCAGGTCCGCCTTACTCGGCGCCAGGATCGTCACGTTCTCGTGGTCGTAGCCCAGCTTCTATGAACAGGCTCGCCTGCTCGATCAGGAGCCTCATGAGTTCCTCGCGGGTACCCGCGCGGTAGAGCTCGGACGCGGGCCCCTCACGGAACGCGTGGGTCGTGACCGACTCACCCTCGATGTCGGCCCCGCACAGCACCCGGCACTTCTCCGCAAGGTGGTGGATTGGGCAAGTAGTGCGGAAGTCGGTGCGGAGCACCCGGGTCCTGCCCGAGATGTCGATGCCCGCCCGCTTGTACGGGCTTCCCAGCCCGCAGATCGCCTGCGCGGCGTCACCGGCCATGACCACGCCGCGGCTGCACATGAGCTTCAGCGCCTTCAGGTCGGCAGCCGCGAGGTCCTGGGACTCGTCCACGAACGCAAAGTCGATGTCACGGAGCGAATCCGCGGCGGTGGAAGGGCGGCCCTTGCCCGCATCGCCCAGCGCCTGGATGATCTTCCTCCGAGCAGGCCGAAAGGTATGATTGACTCTATGTCCGATTCGACATAGTCTGTGAGAGACAAGCCGCTGGTCTGGCTCCATGGTGAAGTGAGAAGCCCTCCCCTCTCAAGAGAAGCGAGAACCGAGGCGGGATGCCTGTTCAGGCTTATCCAGCGCGGCGAGACCCTGGGCTTGCCGCGATCCAGACCTATGCCATCGATCGGCCCGGGGTGCCATGAATCGAGGATAAAGGATGCGTCAGGAGAGTGGAGGATCATGTATACGTCAGCGCCGGATGCAATAGTCGTGCTCGAGGTCTTCAACAAGACCACAAGATCGACGCCGCGTCGAGTTGTCGAGACTTGCCAACGGCGCCTGCGCCGGTACGAAGGGATCCCGTGAAAGGGCCTACGATGAATGCTGCAAGAAAGAAGAGACTTCAGATGGGTGGCTGGGCGGTCGGCACCACCCGAGACTTCTTGAACTCTCTGAGGAAGAGTCTGCCTACATCGATATCAAACTCCGACTTGCCAGTAAGCTATCCAATCGCCGCAGGTCCATTGGAATCACCCAGGTAGCCATGGCAAAGAAGATAGGGTCAAGCCAATCGCGGGTTGCCAAGATGGAAGCCGGCGACCCCTCGGTAACAATAGACCTGCTCGTAAGGTCGCTCATTGCGGTGGGAGAGAAGACGCTCTTCGCCGACGACCGGTAGGAAAGATTGACGGGGCAAGAAGGCAGGCCCGGCGCTCAGTGTCTGCAATGAATATATCAGTTTCCGCTATGAGAGACTTCGGCGCGGCACGAGCTCGCCTGCGGAATCGGCCCTTGATCGCCGGCCTTCGATTCGTAATTCGTGCCGGAGCACAATCCCCGAGGATTTTCCCGACCTGGAACGGATTGGTCGGTCAGCCACCTCTGCGCTGCTGACAACCTCCTCTCTCTCGGCTACAGTGATGGCATGGTACGAGAACTCGTGGAGCAGAAAGAAGCTATCGCAACTCTTTGCCGGGGACTCGGGGTAGAGCGGCTCCTTCTCTTCGGCTCGGCGACCCGTGGCACCAGTCTCTCCGAGGTTGGAGACCTCGACTTTCTCGTCCGCTTCAAGCCTATGCCTCCGGCGGAGTACGCGCACAGGTACTTTGAGCTTATGGAAAAGCTCGAAGATATGTTCCGGACGCCTATTGACTTGGTGGAGATCGACCAGATCAGAAACCCGTACTTCAAGGAAGCGGTGGACGAGACCAAGGTGCCGGTATATGAGATCGCGTGAAGTCAGAAAACTGCTCTTCGACGTCCAAGAGGCTTGTGCCCTCGTCTTGACGTTCACGGAGGGGCGCACGCTTGACCAGTACCTGAAAGACCGAATGCTGCAGTCTGCCGTTGAACGGCAGGGGGAAATCATCGGCGAAGCCTTGCGGCAAGCCGCTGACCTCAACCCTTCGCTCGCGGACGAAATTCCTGAGCTTCGCAGGATCATCGCGTTCCGCAATCGGCTGGCGCACGGATACGCGGACGTCTCACCGGAAATCGTCTGGGGAATCGCCGCGGTTGATGTGCCCAGGCTGCTCGCCGGGGTGCGCGCAATCATGGGCGAGTCTCCGTAGACCCCGCCAACTCTTGGATTCGCGGAGGATCTGCCGCGCCCTGAGGGGGTGATTCGCCTTCTTTTCATCGATGCGATTCCCTGCCTCGCGTGCGAGCCTCATGGAAAGTGATCGGGAGGTGCTTCGCATAGCGAATGAAGTCCTTGTCCGTGCTGAGGATCGCGGCACTATTGCCTGCGGCAACCGAACAGATGAGAAAATCAATATGCGATCCCTGCACTCCCGCCTTTCGGCAGCTGTTGGAGAACTCCGCCGCACGTTCATAGTCGAACTTGTGGATACTCACGTCGTCGAACGCCCTGAGCCTGTGCCGAAGGGTGTTGAACTGCCGGACATCGGAGATTCCCGAGAGCAACTCCTGCCTGATCGGCCCGAGAAGGAGCGCGCGGCCTTCTTGAATCAACTCGGTGAGCTCTTCCACCATCTGCGCGTCACTCCGGGAGGAGGCGCGAGATCTTCTGAATGCAAGGGACCAGACGGAGGTGTCGATAAGCACGTTCATTTTCTATGTCTGAGCGCCTTGTAGTCGTAGCCATGCGCATAGTCGACCTTCCCGAAAAGCGCTGTCACCCGCAGTTGCTTCCGGCGCTGGATATATTCCTTGAGAGCCTCGGCGACCGCGGCCTTCTTTGTCCGATGCCCCCCGATCTTCTGCGCTTCGAGTATGAGCCTGTCATCGATTGCCAGGTTCGTCGCCATGTGTCACCTCTACACAAATGTTCACACAAACAAGAGTGTAAGTCAACATCTCGGAGGTCGTGAGAGTCGATTGAGAATGGGGGGCTATCTCCAGTCTTCGAGAACGAGCCCCGCGATCCTCTCAAAGTGTTTTGCGTTGCCAGTCACCAGTCGTTCGGCCTTTTCCAGAGTTGTGGCGGCGATCAATACGTCCGCATCCGCAACTGGCATTCCTTGCTTCTGAAGATCGGCTTTGATTGTTCCGAATCGTTTGAGGATCGGGATGTCTGTTTGTATGATCTCGAGACTGAGCAGAAGCTTCTCAATTGTGTCGATGTTTTTGGTTGGCTCTTTTGACTTTTCGGCTCCGTAATAAAGCTCCGCGATTGTCATGAAGCAAATGCCAACCGGCCCGTCGTATTGATCTCGACGTTGGAGTACACGCTCGTTTCCCTTGAGGAGCTCAATACAGACATCAGTATCCAGCAGGATCATAGATCGATATCTCTTCCTGTCGTTCTACTTGAGTAAATGTCATCTATGATTTCCTTCGCTGACCTGGTGTCCTCCCATGTTCCCATCAGCTGCTTCCAAATCTCGACTTGTGTGGACTTTGATAGATACCTCCGCTTGTGGAGCTTTTCTTCATATTCGGTGTAGGTGCCTCTCTCCAGGATGATCAGGATCTCGCTGTTGAGGCTGCGCCTTTCTATGGAGGACAGAGTCTTTATCTTCTCCAGCATGTCATCGGGGATGTTGCGGACCGTAATGCTTGCCATAGTTACATTATAGTTCCAGTAATGAACCATTGTCAAACGACTGTCTCAAACACTGTCGCTACGAAATACTCTGCCGACCGCCGTGACGCTTGAAACGCATCGAGGCTAGTTTCTCGCCTGGAGGCCGTCGGTGTCGCGCGATCTGCACGTAATGGCAGTGTCCGCCATATAAGAGTACGGTAGGTCAGGAATATCCCTTGAGACGGGCTGTTTCTATTGGTGCGTCATGCAGGGTGGCCCACCCAATAGACCAGTCTGTCATCAAGCAGGCCGTCGCGGCAGGTCGTTCTATTTGTTCAAGAACGACTCGCTTGATTCATCGCGATGGAGTGTGTATGATACACACGATGCGGAGCTCGGAGGTAATTCGATTGCTCCATGAGGACGGCTGGTTCGTGTTCAACATTCGTGGCAGCCACCATCAGTTCAAACATCCCACCAAGCCGGGGAAAATCACGGTTCCGCATCCCCGGCGTGAGCTGCCGCTCGGAACTCTCAGGAGCATATTCAGGC
>JBEKXR010000295.1:0-5472 GCA_049511935.1 Spirochaetia bacterium
CCGCGGCGAAAAGGTCGAATATCCCGCACGAGGCGATCTCCCGCCGCGAAAGCTCCTTCCACTTCAAGTGGGCGTCCCCGTCTGGCATCTCTGTGCACTATAACAGAGGCGATGAAGGGTGGATACGTCCGGGGCGCGCCGGGCATCGGCAGACCCTGGGCGCATCGCCTGCCTTGAAAGCCGCTGGACGTCACAGCGCGGTTTGTGTACCGGTCGATTTCTCTTCTGTGACTCTTCACATTGACAACGGAAAAACTGATCTCTATACTGGTAATCAGATACAACGGTAAAAGCATGGCGAGCCCCCTTCAACTGTCGATCGTCAACTTCAACAGGAACTCGTACATCATCGTCGAAGGGAAGCAGAAGGCGGACTATTTCTACATCATCCGAAGCGGCAAGGTCCGCATCAGCAAGGAAGTGGAAGTCGTGGAGGAGGAGGGTGGCAACACCCTCGCGCCGGGCGACTTCTTCGGCGTCGTTTCCACGATGTCCTCCCACAGCCACATCGAGACCGCGCTCGCCCTCACCGACGTGTCACTCATCTCGGTGGCCCGCGAGCAGTACGGTCTCCTCATCGAGCGCAACGCGCCCGTAGCCTTGAAGATCATCCAGAGCTTCTCACGCAAGATGCGCTTCCTGGACGAGGCTCTCACGCGGCTCACGTTCAAGAACACCGCCAGCGGCGAGCCCTCGCACCTGTTCAAGGTCGCGGAGTACTACGCGCGCCAGAGCCAGTACAACCAGGCCTACTACGCCTACTATCGATTCCTCCAGAACTGCCCCGTGGATCCGAACGCTGACAAGGCGAAGGAACGGATGGCGAAGATCCATCCCTACGCGAAGGCCGTGTACCTGGAAAAGACTTCCGATGACTTCACGCGGAATTACCCGAAAAACACGATGATCTTCAGCGAGAACGAGCCCGGCACCGAGCTGTATATCATCCAGAAGGGCGTCGTGAAGATCACGAAGATCGTGGAAGACAACGAGGTCCTCCTCGCCATGCTGAAGACGGGCGACATATTCGGCGAGATGGCCCTCCTGGAAAACAAGCCCCGGTCCGCCTCCGCAATCGCGAACGAAGACTGCAGCCTCATGGCGGTGAACAAGGCCAACTTCGAGCGGATGGTCCAGAGCCAGCCCCAGCTCATCACGCGCCTCACCACGCTCCTCTCGGAGCGGCTGTGGTTCATCTACAAGCAGCTTGCCAACACGCTCATCCAGGACCCGGTGGGCAAGCTCTACGATGCCCTGCTCCTGCAGCTGGAGAAGAACCGCATCCCCGTCGTGGCGGGAGGCAAGCACACATTCCAGCTCGGTCCCAAGGAGCTGCTGAACACCGTGGGCCTCTCCAGCGACAAGGGAAACCCCTACATCCGCAAGCTCTTCGAGAACAAGAAGATGGTGCTCGCCGACAATAAGATCGCCACCAGTGACGTGGCGGAGATCCAGAAGCAGTCGGAGTACTACCGCAAGATGGAGAAGATCGAGCGCGCCCGCAGGAAGGCCGCCGCGCAGCAGTAGCCAAGCGCGCCGAAGGCGCGCGAAGGGCGGCAACTGGCCGCGAAGCGGACAGTGAGAGCCCAGCCCGCTCCTGGCGAAATCCCAAGCACGGCGCGGTCGCTCCTGGCGACATGAGGGCTGCATCCGCACGGGGTACCGTGATCGGGCAGACCTCGCACGCTTGCGTGCGGTTGCGGGAGCCAGCTCCAGGGACGGCATTCGGCGGCCGGGGGCGGAGTATCGCCCCATCTGCCGCCGTAGCCCAGCTCAGTACGTTCCCGTGACGGTCAGGTCATCGAAGCTTGTCGTGTACGACGTGAGCCCCCCGACGGATTCCTCCTGGATGCTCAGCAGGTAGGGCAGGTCACGGTCCTCGCGTGTCGAGCCCGACGGGTTCATCTGGTTCACCTCCACCAGCCCTTTCGTGAAGGCAATGTGCTGGTTGTCGAGGTTGCCGAAGTAGTACACGCGCGCATCGAAGTCCGGGGCCGGGGGCATCGGGAGGAGGGTCTTCTCGTCGGCGAGGGTCGGATCCACGGGAATCCAGCCGAGAGTCTCCACGTAGAACTCGTCCCAGAAGTGACGGCGTGTCGGCTCTCCCGAATCTCCCACCAGGTACCCCGATACCATGCGCGCGGGCACGCCCGTGGCGCGCAGCAGGGCGCAATACATCGATGAGTAGACGAACGAGTTTCCCTTCTTCGTACGAAGGGCGGCGGCGGTATCTCCGGCATTCGGACCGTAGGAGATCTGGGCGAGCAGCCAGTCGTAGATTCTCCGGGCCTTGAGCCACGGGTTTTTCTCTCCCCCCACCGCGGCGGCCGCCGCCTTCGTGATGTCCGGGTTGGTGGAAGGGACCAGGCGGTCGGGCGCGGTGAACTTCGCGTACAACTCAGAGGTCGTGACGTACGGAGGGACGTCCCCCGGGTTCACCTGGGTTGCCACGGCGTATCGGTCGAACATCCAGCTCATGCTGACCTTGTATTTCCCGCCCTTCTGGAGGTTATTGAACGAATAGAGCGAGGCCGCCGTGGTGTCCAGCAGCGATGGCGGATCCTGCTCCACCGATTCGATCGTGCGCTGTTCCGGCGTGGGAAGGATCCGGGGCATCCAGAGGTAGAGTGTGTTTTCCGATGCAGCCGCCGCGACATTCACATTCATCCCGTACTGGACCGAGTACTTGCGGGGAGAGGTATAGGTCCTGCTGCCCGCTCCCCTGTTGACGACGAAGTACGCGGCATTGCTCGTGCCCTTGTCCGATTTGACCAGGACATTGCCAGACGCCGCGCCATCCGGTACCCGCAGCCGGATCTCCCGATCCGACCAGGACACGTAGTCGAGGTTGTAATCGCGGGCCGGCAGGAGGTTCGACAGGTCGAGGCTCCCGCCGGCGGCGTTCTGGAGACCCGACCACGTGAAGTAGACCTCGGAGTTGCCCTTCTCAAGCCCGAAGTTCATGCCATAGATGGTGATGAGGTCTCCCACGCGCGCCGCCGATGGCTGGATGGGGTTGTCCTTGTTCACGATGTACGGGTCACCCGGTCGGCTGGCGCCCGACGCCGGCTGCGGAATGTCGCTCTGGCTGATGAACAGCAGGCCGCCGCTCCTCCCGCTCTTCGTGAGGACGTAGACGATCCCGGAGGTGGCTTCGTCCGGTATGCGGACGCTGATCCGCGTGTCCGTCCATTCCGTGTAATCCTGCGACGTGGGCGAGATCCCCGAGATTCTCACCTCGGAGGTTTCGCGGGGGTTGCCGAAGTTCCTCCCGGAGAGGATCATGACGTCGCCGGGTTTGCCGCGCGTGGGGGTGATGGACTCCAGGCGGGGAGGGCTTCCCGCCATGCGGGGGCTCAGCAGGACGAAGACGACGAGGACCACCACCACCAACGTGGGGATGAATCCCTTGCTCCTCAATATCCGCTGGTGCGGCTTGACCTTGTCCTTGTCATCTGCGAGGTCCGACTCCCCGGCGCCGGGAACGGACCCGGGGCTGTTCGTCCCCCGGTCATCTGTCTCGGGGTATGCCACGGCCGAGGCCTACTGTTTCTTCTCGTAGGGGACGATCTTGATCTCCACCTCGATGTTGAAGTGGTTCTTCTGCTGCGTATCGGCGTCAGAGAGCCCGAGGGGGAAGAACAGGACCTTCTCTCCGAAGGAAACCGGGATGCTGTAGAAGGTGCTGAAGTACCGGTTCTCCTTGTCCTGGGACTCGGTGAACCACACCTGCCCCTGCGCGAGGAGGAGCACCTCCCCGTCGTCCTGCAGATACGGGGTGCAGATGAGGTAGATGCGGACGTTCTCGCCGTCCAGTCTCACCTTGATCGACCGGCCCGGAAGCGTGAGCTTGGTGCTTTCCGCGTTCCAGATGGGGGTCTCTTCCTGCGCATCCGGCGGCAGCACTCGGGCCGACACGGTCACGGTGAGGGCCTTGGAGAGCAGCTCCTGCAGGGCCTCCTTCGGATCGGTGTCCGCCGCCTGCGCCTGCGCGTGGGTGTGCGCTACCGCAAGAGCCAGGAGGAGCGGTACGATCCCGCTCCGCCTCCGGGTGATCATGGCTTCTTCCTCGGGAACTCGTTCGCCTTCCCCATTCGCGGCTCACCGACCGGGACGAGCTTCACGTTCTTCGGGATGGTCATGACTGATTCGATGTTCGCGTCTGCCCCTCCCATGGATTTCAGGAGCGCTTCTACCTTGTCATACGGGACGGCGAACTGGTATTCGGTGCCGCCCGCCGGCACCTTGGTCACGCGGATGTACCCCATGGTCGATCGCGTGGCGAGGACCGCGAGAGTGATTCCGAACGTGAGAAGAAGTGCCGCCGCAAGCACGGCAACGGGCAGCGGGAGGGACACCTGACGCCTCCACGCGGAGAGCCTTTGCCGCTCCTGGGGGACGTGAGCAAGGATCCGCCGCCGGACCCTCTCCATGGGCGCCCTGCACGCCTGGGCTTCCTCTTCCTTGAGGAGGCTGCGGGTTTCCTCCATGCGGGAGAGCCGTTCGCGGCAGAGCTCGCACGTGGCCACGTGGGCGGCGATCTCGCGTCCCCAGGGAGCGGCGATCTCGCCGTCGAAATATGCTGAAAGAATCTCGCGGTCAGGACACATAGGCATCACCTTCGGCGAGCGCCTTTCCCAAGCGCTCGCGGGCGCGGAATATCCGCACCTTGACGTTGCTTTCCGATATTCCCAGTATGGCGCCGATTTCCCTGTAGGAAAGATCCGCGTATTCGCGAAAGACGAGCGGGGCCCTCAAGTTGTACGGGAGGGCGTCCAGCGCGCTCTGCACGTCCGCACGCGTTTGTTCTTTGATCATCTGTTTCTCGCTGGATTCGGTCGACGTGACCGAAAGGCGGGAGAACTTCGAGTATGCTGCTTTTTCCCTGTTCCGTCTCTTCTCATTGTTGAGGGATAGGTTCTTCACCACGCGAATCAGCCAGTACTTGGCCTGCTCGATATCGGCAAGCAGGTCCGAACGTTCCATAAGCTTGATGAACGCGTCATGGCAGAGATCCTCTGCAACTTCCCGGTCTCCTGTCACTCGCAAGGATACGCGGTAGATGATGGGGAACAGCGTTTCATACACAACATCGAAAGGCGGCGGGTGCGCATATTCTGTGCTACTCATTACTAACAACGATTGCCATCAGATGTTACACCCTTTTATCTTCTTTGGCCAGCGGCAAACCGTACCTTCGGGCCCTTGGGACTGTCCTGGACCTCGATCCCTTTCGCAAGCAGAAGCGCCCTGATCTCGTCTGCCGTCTTGAAGTCCCTCTGCCTGCGCGCCTTCTCCCGCCTCTCCACGAGCATGCGGGTTTCCGCGTCGAGCGCAATCTCCTGTTCCCTCGTCTCCGAGAGCCCGAGACCAAAGATCCTGTCCATGCGGAAAGCAGCGCCCAGTTTCTCCGCGGCGGGAACGGAGGAATCCCGCAGGAGCGTCCACAGGTCGGCGAGGCAGCGGGGCATG